>JBCDAP010000028.1:0-9091 GCA_039185335.1 Planctomycetota bacterium
AGCACGACCCCGGTCCGTCTCAGCGTGAGCCTGAACTACATCGCGCCGGTTGTGATGGACAAGACAGTGATCGATCTGGGTGAGGTTGAAGCCGGCGATACGGTCGAGCACACGTTCCATGTGTACTCCCGGAATACGGATCCGGTGATCGATTCGGTGACCTGTCCGCAAGGAACGGTCTCCTTCGAGGTTGGCGAGGTGTCGACCGAGGGTGTGGATCGCGAGGGGTTCGTTTCGCGTGTTCCGATTACGTTGAAGGTGACGGGAGCGATGGTTCCTGGTCAGCAGAACGCTGGCGTCATGATCTCGGCTCGTCCGACTTCCGGCGCGACTCCTGAAACGCTTGTTGGGCGCGTGGCTTGGCGGGTGAACGGCGACATCGGTCTGGCTCCACAGTTGATCCGTCTTGAGATGACCGATGCCGGCGAGAAGTCTTTCCGCGGCGAAGTGCGCGTGTTCTCTCGCGGCGAGCGTGAATTCAAGATCGTGCGTGTTCGTGTGGCGTCGGTTCAGGGCGGTGAGTTCAATGCTCAGGTTGTCGGGCTTGAAGAACAGGAGATGGAGGGGCCGTTGCCTGCTGATCAGCAGAACGCTCCACGCCAGTCTGTTCGAGCATCGGAGCACACGATCGAGATTGTGGGCAAGGCGAACATCGCGGCGGGCTTGGTTCGTGGTTCGATTTTGGTGAACACGGACTTTGATCCGCAGCCGATCCGGATTCCGTTTACCGGTTTGGTGCGCGCGACCACACAGACTTCGCGGGCCCAGTGATCGGTTGATTTCTCGGACGCGTGTGTTGCATGAGGTCAACACGCGTGTTGAGTGAACGCGACGAGGTGATGCGAACCGCATCGCAGATAGGCAATGCGGGACATCGTGAGTCAGTGGCACGGAGGCTGCACCCTGCTTGATGGTTTTCCATCGAGAGAGGAGTTCCTTCGTGGATCACATCGGATTAAGAAGAGCGGAGTGGGCGGCGGTGCTCGTTGTTGCTGTTGGTGCGCTCTCGGGGTGTACTTCGACGATCAGGCCAATGCCGGCGGACTCTGCTCTGCTCGGGAAGAGCGAACCGGTGCGGGTGGAGATCGGCGGAGGGGTGTCGTATCAGAGTGCGCTCGTTTTCTCTCGCCCCGAGATTGAGGCGTGGGCGGTTCGGAGCGGGGTGACGGATCCGGCTCGATTCGAATTTGGCCGCCGAGACGCTTTGCTTTCGGTTCGGAGGCCGGCGGCTTTGCGAGCGACCCGGTCTTGGCCCGAGCAGCCCAGGCCTGTCGAGCGTCCTGTGATCTTCGAGCGTTGGGATCAGCGCTAAAGTTTTGTGACAACAAGGCGTGCGATCGCCTCTGAGAGGGCGTGAGGGGTGTTGGTTGGGTTTGTGTGGGGTGATGAGACATTGACGGGCTTTGGGGGGCATTGCATACTCATGATTGGTGCTCGGTGGTGGCCGGTGCCCAAATCGGCTCCTTCTGTGTCTTGCGACAGATGCGCCTGATTTGAAGTGAGTGCGCAACTGAAGCCCGCGGAGGCGAAACCCGTGTCAACCATCACGAAGAAGGATTTGATCGATCGAGTTTCGCAGCGCACTGCGCTCAAGCGAACCGAGGTGCGAGAGGCGATCCAGTGTTTCCTGGATGAGATCTCGAGCACGCTTGGCGAAGGCGATCGAATCGAGTTTCGAGACTTTGGTGTTTTCGAAGTACGCGAGCGGAAGGAGCGGAAGGCTCAGAACCCGCGGACGCTTGAGCCTGTGATGGTGCCGGCGAAGCGGACCGTGAAGTTCAAGGCCGGGCGTCTGATGCAGCAGGCGGTAGATGGGGCAGAAACACGGGTTCAGGAGCCGGCGGGGCACGTGTAAGGGACGCTACCATCAGGGCTTCCGTGGGGCAGAAATCATCGGGAATTGCGCGGGAATTCTCTGAGTCATCGTCCGAGGCCTTGGCGAGATTGCTATTGTGTTTCACCCGTCTTTGCGGCGGGAGCAGCGAAAATACGGCCGCCCGTAATACCCCTTTTGATGATGGGAATAGGACATGACGACCCTCTCTACGAACGCTCTCTCTCACCTCGGCGATGAAGCGGAGGCTCTGCTTTCTTATGAGGCGAAGGGAATTCCGAAGGCCTCGATCCATGCGCCGGGTCCCGACTTTGTGGATCGCGTGCTGCAGATCACGGATCGTCCGATCAATGTGCTTCGAAACTTCCAGCTGATCTTGAATTCGGGCCGTCTTGGCGGCACAGGATACACCTCGATCCTGCCTGTGGACCAAGGCATCGAGCACTCGGCGGGCGCCTCATTCGCCCCCAACGCGGAGTACTTCGACCCAGAGAAGATCGTTGAGCTGGCGTATGAAGGCGGGTGTAACTGTGTGGCATCCACCCTCGGCGTACTGGGCTCTGTAGCACGCAAGTGGGCGCACAAGATCCCGTTCATGGTGAAGTTCAACCACAACGAGCTGCTGACGTATCCCAATATCCACCAGCAGGATCGCTTTGGTTCGGTTCGCCAGGCGTACGAGATGGGCGCGGTCGCGGTCGGAGCGACGGTGTACTTCGGCTCGGATGACTCGCGTCGCCAGATCGATTACGTCGCGGAGATGTTCGAAGAGGCACACGCCCTCGGCATGGTGACCGTGTTGTGGTGCTACATCCGCAACAGCGCCTTCAAGGTCGACGGCGTGGATCATCACACCTCGGCGGATCTCACGGGGCAGGCAAACCACCTTGGTGTCACGATCCAAGCGGACATCATTAAGCAGAAGCTTCCTGAGCAGTCGGGCGGTTATGTCGCGCTCAACACGGGCAGCTCGTCCTACGGCAAGTTCGACAAGCGGATCTACACCGAACTGACCGGTGCGAAAGAAGACGGTACAGGAGCGCATCTGATTGATCTGTGCCGGTACCAGGTTGCGAACTGCTACATGGGGCGTTCGCCTCTGTTGAACTCGGGCGGTGCCAGCTCCGGCGCGGGCGACTTTGGTGAGGCGGTGAAGACCGCGGTCATCAACAAGCGTGCGGGCGGCGTGGGCCTGATCTCGGGCCGCAAGGCGTTCCAGCGTCCGATGAAGGAAGGCGTGCAACTGCTGAACGCGATCCAGGATGTGTACCTGGATGAGAGCGTCACGCTGGCCTAATCGGCTTGTCACAAAGTAAGTGCTTGGTCAACCCGCGGTCATATGCCGCGGGTTGTTTGTGCAATGCGCGATGGGACATAACGAATAAGTGATATGACGAAGGAGAATGTTATGGAAGATCACACACAGATCGAGTGTCCCAAGTGCGGTGTCGCTATGGAGATCGAGCATCTCGATGACGGCGAGCAGCGTGTCACGATCGATCGTTGTTCACGGTGCAGTGGGCTCTGGCTTGACTGGGGCGAGCGAGAGAAACTGATCGCGATAGATGGTGGTGTTGAACGTGTGGACCGTGGTGTTCCGTCTGATGAAGCTTCCGAAGGGAAGAAAGGATTGAAGTGTCCGCGTGATGGTGGTTTGTTGATCGAGATGGTGGATCTGTATCAGCCGCATGTGGTGTTCGAGCGGTGCTCGGTGTGCCGCGGAACGTTTCTGGATGCGGGGGAGCTGCTCGATTTGTCTGAAGTGACATTGCGCGAGGGTTTGCGGCGGTTGTTTCGGTGAGGCTCGCGTAAATTGTTTAGTCGAGGAACGCGATGCCGACTGTTGGCAGGTTGTTGAGTTTCCGCCAGGAGGAGAGCTGGCCGGCGTGATAAGCCTCGTGCCAGAGGGTGTAGGCGAGCAGATCGCGGATGGTTGGCAGGTTTGTGCGCGTGGAAGCGTCGGGGTTGGGTTCGTTCAGGTCTTGCTCGTGGAGCATGCCGACGGCTGCAAGCATGATCATGCGGTATCGATCGAGTTGAGCGAGCAGTTCCGCCTTGTCGGCGTTGGAGATGGCGTCGTTCGGGGTTGAGCCTGGGCCGAAGGCCGCGGCCCAGCGGTCGGCGATGGTCACATCCTCGGGAGAGAACAGGTCCGCGATGTACGTATCGAAGAACATCAGGTGCCCGACGGTCCACGCGGCGTTGTGCATCGAGTTCTTTGTCTTCGCGAAGAACTGCTCTTCGGTGAGGTCATCGACGAGACGCAGGGTCTGGCGGCGGGCATTGTCGAGAGAACCAAGAAGTTGAATTGGCATGTGAGAAGAGTACGAAGTGTTCGAGCGGGTTCCAAGTAGGGAGTGATCAGTAATCCGGTAGAAGGGCGACTTCTTTGTTTCCGGTGGTAATCCCAGGTTTATTGATTACTCATCACTGATTACTGAATGAACGTATCCACAATTGCGGCGGTGGAGAAGGCGACGGAGATGATGCCGTTGATGGTGAAGAAGGCGATGGGCAGGCCGGCGATACCGCGTTCGGCGAGGACAAGGTGCTCGTAGATCAACAGGCACGCGACTCCTGCGGTCGCGCTGAGTGTGATCACGCCGAGCGAGGGTGCGAAGTGGGCGAAGGCGAGAAGGGCGATGATGGCCCCAGCGTGGAGGAGGCGCGAGACAAGGAGTGCGCCGTTGACCCCTAAGGAGGCGGGGATGGAGTGGAGACCTGTCTTGCGGTCGAAGTCGAGGTCTGCGAGTGCGTAGGCGATGTCGAAGCCGGCGACCCAACAGGTGATGAAGATCGCGAGCGCGACGAGCGAGAGGAGGAGCGAATCGTTAATAGTGAACTGGGCCCAAGAAGAGCCTTCCATCTGGAAGATCGTGATGGTGGCGAGATCGGTTGAGAAGAGCGTTTGGGGGTTGATAGCGATGGCGGCACAGATGGGCGAGATGGCCAACGCTGTGCCGAGGAAGATGTGACAGAGCGCGGTGAAGCGTTTGGTGTAGGCGTAGGCGGCGGTCCAGAAGAGGGCGATGGGAGCGAGAAGAGCCGGCCAGGGGTTGCGAAAGAGCAAGAATCCGAACGTCGTGATCCAGAAGGCGCCGGCGGAGGCGAGAGCGATCGTCCATCCTGCGCGAGAAGAGAGCTGTCCCGCGGCGACCGCGCGGCCGGCGGTTCTTGGATTGTCCTTGTCAAACTTCGCGTCCGCGAGACGATTGACAAGCATGGCCCATGTGCGCGCGAAGAACATGCACGCCACGATCAACGCGAGTTGCGGGAGGAAGATGCGGAAGACGATGCCGCCGTGCTCGGCGTCGATCGGAGCCGCGAGGAAGGCGGCGAGGAGTGCAAACGGCAATGCAAAGACGGTGTGAGCGAGCTTGATGTCGCGCAGGGCAAGCAGCAGAGGATTGGGGTTCGCAGCGGCGGTGTGTTGAGACGGCATAGAGGAGCGAGGATACCGAGAGGATCACGCGGCGGCCGGCTCGAGCCCAGGAACACGGTTGGCCTCGGGAACCGAGTTGTCCGCCATCGCGGTCAGGTTGGCGATAGTGGTCTCCGCGATGGCGTTGACAGCCTCCTTGGTGAAGAACGCCTGGTGCGAAGTGATGAGCACGTTGGGGAACGTAAGAAGACGAGCGAAGAGATCATCGGTGAGGATCGATTGAGAGCGGTCTTCGAAGAAGAGGTCTTCTTCTTCCTCGTACACATCGAGGGCGACGGCGCTGAGGTGCTCTGATTTCAGAGCACGGATCAACGCCGGCGTGTCGACGATCGCCCCACGCGCTGTGTTCACGAGCATGGCACCGGGCTTGAGCAAGGCAAGCGTGCGTTCGTTGATGAGGTGGTGCGTCTGCTCTGTGAGGGGGCACTTGAGACACAGGATGTCGGTCTCGGGCAGTGCGTCGTCGAGTTCGTGATAGGTGATGCCCAGCTCGATCAGGGATGGGTTGGGCACGGGATCGACCGCGAGGACGCGGCAGCCGAAGCCCAGCATGATGCGGGCGAGAACCGCGCCGATGGCTCCAGTGCCCACGATGGTGACCGTCTTGCCGTTCAGATCGAAGCCCAGCAGTCCAGCGAGCGAGAAGTTGTGCTCGCGGACTCGGTTGAAGGCGCGGTGGAGCTTGCGGTTCAGCGCGAGGATGAGCGCGACCGCGTGCTCCGCGACGGCGTGGGGCGAATACGCGGGGACACGGCCGACGAGGAAGCCCAGTTCGCGGGCGGCCTCGAGGTCGAGGTTGTTGAAGCCGGCACATCGGAGCGCGATACACGTGCACTCTTGCTCCGCAAGCGCAGTCAAGGTTTCGCGATCGAGCTGATCGTTGGTAAACGCGATCAACGCATCGTGATCTTTGGCCAGCGCTGCGGTACGCGGCGTGAGGCGTGGCCCGGTCAGGGCTCCGCCCGGGACATCAAGAAAATCGAGCTCGTGCGGCGAGCCGGCCTGCTTGTTGGCGGCGATCAGCGATTCGCGGTCGTACGAGCGTGCGGAGAAGACGGCGACGCGCATGGCTTTGACTCCCTTGCGTGTTCAGTCGAGCGCGGGGGCATCGCCCCACCTTCTCATTGTATGCTCGACACCCAGGCAATCGAGGAACCGCGCGGTCATAAAGTCGGTGAGGTCTTTGATGTCTTTGGGAAGAAAGTAGTAACCCGGATTGCAGGGGCAGATGATCGCGCCGGCGTCGTGGAGCTTCAGCGCGTTCTCAAGATCCACGCGATTCAGGGGTGCCTCTCGGTGCGCGATGACCAGCGGGAAGCGTTCTTTGAGGCAGACGGCAGCGGCTCGATGGAGGAGCTGATCGCCGTAGCCGGACGCGAGCGCGCCGAGCGTGTTGGAGGTGCAGGGGACGATGCACATGCCGTCGTGGCGGAAGGAGCCCGAGCCGAGGGTGGCCCCGACGTTGTTGAGCGGATGGAGGAAGATCCGGTGCGAATCTGGGGCGGTTTGTGGGTCGATGGGGGCTTCGAGGTTGCAGAGGGTATGGAGCTGGTGACCCTCAGGGCCCAGCTCGTCGATCAGGAGGCGTTTGCCGTAGTTGGTGATGACGATGTGCAGCTCGTGGCCCATGTGGTGGATCGCGGTGCAGAGTGACTGGGCGTAGAGGGCTCCCGAGGCGCCGGTGATGCCGACGACGAGACGTTTTGGTTGGTCGGGCGGGGTTGGCATGAGGTTCTTTGGGGTAAGGAGCGGGAGAGAGGTGCGGAGATGGGGGGTTGGGGTTTAGGATAGGGGCATGAAGACCAGCAGAGTGGTTTCGATGTCGGCAGCGTTCGGATTCGGTGCAGCGGTATTGATGACGAGCGCCTGCACGCCTTACTACATCTCCTACCCGCCCGTCGAGGGCGACGCGGCGTTCCATGACCTTGGGGTCACGCCGGCGCCGGAGGTCATGGGCGATGCGGTCCGGTTCGTGATCGAGCGATACCCGCTCGAAGGGTCGTACCTCGTGAACCTGCCTCGCGGCACGCAACGCAGGACGGCGGAGAAGGTCGTCAACATCGTCAACGACTCGAACGCGTGGATCGTCAACGAGCTCATGCTCGATCGTCCTGCGGTCCACATCACCAAGGTCTGGGTCCGAGGCGATCGTGCTTCGGTCGACGTGATGCGTCCCGTCGGCGAGGATGTGTACCAGACGATCACGGTCCGCCTGGCCCAAGCGATGGGCGATTGGAAGGTGACCGGCGCACGCGAGTTCACGACAGGCGCGTTCGAGGCGCCGCCGTTGTACGGCTGGTTCGGTGAGAGCGGCGGCGCGGTGGTGCAGCCGGGCTACGTGGAAGACAACAACAGCAACGAAGCGGAGTCGAACCAATGAGCGAGAACGGATCCGAAACATCGGTGGTGTCGGCGATGAACCTGCAGCCGGGAACGAAAGTCCGCCTCTCGCAGACCATCGCCTTCGGCCAAGAGGCAACCACAACAACGATCGAAGGTGAAGTCCTCCGTGTCGGTCAACAAGCCACCGGTTCGTGGTTCGCGCACATGCCCGACGACAAGCTCTGGCTCGACCGGATCGAACTCCGCAAAGTCAACGGCGAACTCGTCAAGATCAACATCGATCGCAACACCGTGGTGGAGGTGTTGTCCAATTCATGACTCCTGTGCCACTGGCAGCTTGCTGCCAGTGTCTCGGGAGCATGCATTCTCAGAACACTGGTGGACAAGCCATCAGGGCTACACAAGAACGGGATGACACGATCAGCCAAGATGGTCAGGCCATCGTCCTATTCAAGCGTTGATCTTTCCTTCACGGAGGCGAGACATCTCCGCCACGAATAACCGCTTTCGTGCGCGCGCATCGGGCGCGAAAACCGATCGGAATCGCAAGAAAACAAAAAATTTTTAGTCCTTGGTGGTACTTGGTTTGCGCGGATCACACCCGTTGAGGGTTATCGCGTGCGCGCGACCAGAAGCGCTCGGGCATCCATTTGTAGAGGGCTTGCATTCGTCGCGGCCCACAAACACCACCGAGACGCGAGACGCAAGATGACTTTCGAGATGGATGCATTGGAGGCAGAGGGGCTCGCGCCAGCGGTGCTCGAGCAAGCGATCGAACGCCACGTGCGAGAGGAGTTGCCCAGGCTCGAACGCTTGTGGTCGTACTACCGCAACGAGCGCACAAGAGGCGGCGCGTTGGCACAAGAAGCAGGATTGCCGGGACGTTTGCGCGGCAAGCACAGCACGGTGCTGGGCGATGATCGCGCGGACACAAACGAGGCGGTGATCGAGAACGACATCGCGTGGCGTGTCGACGCCATGGTCGACTTCGTCTTCGGTAAGGCCGTGCGCATCCGTTCGGATATCGAAGACGAATCGAAGCGCGACGAGATCGAGCGTTTCTGCGAAGCGTTGTGGGAGCATTCGGGCGGCTTGGCGTTGCTGCAAGATGCGGGATTGCTGGCGGCCGTGCACGGGCATATCGACTTTGTGGTGAGATGCGAAGACCTCATCGCGGCTCGCGGACGCTTGGAGGCTGGTGACGCGGAGAAAGCTGCCGAACTGTGCCGAATCGAAGTTGGCGCCGCAACTCGCGGCATCGGGATCGTGAACGCTTCGGACTACAGACAAGCCGAGGCATACATGATCCGAACACTCAGCGAACGCGCAGCAATCGATCCTGAATCGTGAACGTGCGATTGTTCGTGTCGATTCGGGATCGATTGCTGCGCGTTCGCTGAGTGTTCGGATCATGTATGCCTCGGCTTGTCTGTAGTCCGAAGCGTTCACGATCCCGATGCCGCGAGTTGCGG
>JBCDAP010000029.1:0-9051 GCA_039185335.1 Planctomycetota bacterium
CCGATTCAATGAGCAACGCGGCAAGGCGAAAGGCCCGACGTTAACCCAGAAGAAGGCTCTTGCCGACAAGTCTCTGGGAGCACTGAAATTCTCGACCGCCTTACTGAATTGGGGTGGCAAGGGCTTTGAATGGGCTTCCGGATTGGTTGCCATGAAAGAAGCGAACAAGCTGAACATCGATGAGACGGCCTATTGGCTGGGCGAACGCACCCTTCAGGGCATGAAGCGAGACGAGAAGCTCAAGAAGGAATCTTTGGTCGATCTGATGACCCAGTTCGAAGAGTGCAACGGCTTCGACTTGGCGGTAACTGTCGGCGAACTCGCCATCCAGATGGATCCTTCGGATCAGGCTCTCTCGCAGCAGGTCAAGAACCTCTCCGCCCAGTCAACGATGGCTCAGGGCGGATTCGACAGCACGGGTCAGGGCGGCTTCAAAGGACGAATCCGTGACCAGGAGGCGCAGCAGAAGCTCGCCGCTTCTGATTCGCTTGTGAAGACAGAAGGGACACTCGAAGAGCAGATCCAGGACGCGGTTGCCGACTACAAGCGGCGTCCGGATGACATGGGAGCAATCGAGCGGGCCGCGCGCATGCTCCGCCAACGCGGCGGCCAGAAGGACCTCGATCTTGCTCGAAAAATCCTCCTCAAGGCTCATAAAGAGAACAACGTTTATCGTCTCAAAGAGCAGGCGGGTGAGATTGAGCTCCGCATGTACACCCAGGCGTTGGACTCGCTGGAAGGAAAGCTTGCCGCATCGCCCGGCGATACCGAGCTCGCAGAGAAGGCCGAGTCGCTGCGGAAGAAGCGTCGCGAGATCGAGGTTCGAGAGATCACCGAGCGCGTGCAGAATTATCCGACGGATCTTGCGCTAAAATACGAACTCGGGCGTCTGCACTATGAGGCGGGCGAGTACGAGCAGGCGATCGAGCAGTTCCAGCTAGCCAAAGGCGCTAAAGGCAAACGTGGACGCGTTCTGCTCCTGCTTGGCGAGTCATTCCTCGAACTCGGGTGGGCCGATGAGTCAGTCGCGACCTTCCGCCAGGCGATCGAGCAGCACCGTACGATGGATGATGATTTGGGGCTTGCTTTCCGATACGGATTAATGCGCGCCCTCAGAACGCGAGCAGAGAACGAAGAGGATGTTTCTGCCGCGGATGAAGCGTTCGACATCGCTTCGAAGATCGCTGTGGAACAGATCGGATACAAAGACATCCGCGAGCAACGTGAAGTAATCATGGAACTGCGTAAGAAGCTGAAAGGCTCCTGACGGTGCCGGTCGCGATTATTCCTGCTCGACTCGCTTCGACGCGTTTTCCTCGCAAGGTGCTTGCGGATCAAACCGGTATGCCCATGATCCAGCATGTTGCTCTGCAGGCGATCCGTGCTCGCCATGTCGAACGTGTTGTTGTGGCAACCGACGCATCGGAAGTGGTCGAATCGCTCGCCCCATACGCCACGGCGTGCACGTTGACCGATCCTGAGCACCCGAACGGCACCGCTCGCTTGGCGGAGGCGGCGGAGAAGCTCTCGCTGGCGGATAGCGAGATCGTCATCAACATCCAGGGCGACGAGCCCGAACTCGAGCCCGAGTGCATCGACGCCGCGGTTGAAGCCTTGCTGGCGGATCCAGGTGCCCCGATGTCAACGGTGATCTCGCCCTTTGGGACGCACGAAGATCCGACGAATCCGAACATCGTTAAGTGTGTTCGATCCGTGACCGGGCGTGCGATGTACTTTTCTCGCTCGTTGATACCGCATGATCGCGATGGTGGGGCAGACATCACCGTGTACAAACACATCGGGTTGTATGTGTATCGGGTCGCTTTTTTACGCATGTATGCGGCGCTCGCACCAACTCCGCTTGAGCAAGCAGAAAAGCTAGAACAGCTCCGGGCACTGGAAAACGGTCACACCATCGCGACCGCGGTTTTTCACACTAATGTTGCAGGTATTGATACTCAGGAAGACTACGAGGCATTCGTGAGTCGTTGGAAAGAACAGCACTCAAGCGCAAACCCGTAAGCGTGTTGCTCTTGTTGGCGTGATTGGGGCTGGAAACGTTTAGGCGGCGAGCGCATACCGACCGGATTCCAGAGCTCGTCTCAGCATCTCGAGATCGCCAGGCTGCATAAACCGTGTGATGGTGCATGCCATGCGGATCGGTCCGCCAAGCTCGATGTCGTCGTGGTTTGTCCAAACCAAGTTGCCCATCGCGAAGATGGCACGCTTCTCGGTTGTCTGCGTCATGGTCGCACGCGGCAGCATGATGCGAATGCCGATCCGTGTGCCCGGTTCGATCGGTTGATCGAGTTCGAATCGAATGCCACCTTCCGAGATGTCATACGCGTGCCCCATGAGGTTGAACTCATCTTTATCGAAGGGACGAATCGCGATCTCGGTGTAAGAACTCGGGAGCGTGTACCGCTGATGGATTCTTCGTTCGGCACCGTTGAGCATGGGCGGCTCCTTCGGTTGTGCGGCCCTGTCTGATTTCAGACCGCCTGGAAAGATATGACTCCAGCGGTCGCTCTATGGCGCACACACGCTGCACGTGCACTATCGGTCCAACGCGTCCTCTCCTTGAACGCAAGAACCACTTCCCCTGACTACTTTCATCGTGAACGCAGACCTGGAAAACGCAAGCGCTTCGACCCCTAACAAGGCTCAAATGCTGAGATTATTGAAAAAAACGCAACCCGTGCGCTCAATGGGCGTGGAGGTGGATGTCCACGTGGGCAATCTCAACACCAAGACTTGCGCTGAGTTCCTCCCGGATTTCGGGCGTTAGAGCCGCAAGAACACGAGCTGAGAGTTCATCGGGGACATCGACGATGACGCCATCTTCAGCCACCACGTGAAGGTGGTCGTCGACGACCGCGTCGTAACGAGTTCCAGACCCGGCGACCGAGATGGCTCGGCACAGGCCGGCCTCGCACAGTGCCTCAAGCGTGTTGTAGACCGTGGCGAGCGAGGTGCCTGGGCAGCACTGCTCGTTGGCCAGTCGATGCAGCTCTTCGGCGGTTGGATGGGTCTTGGTGCCTGCAAGAGTCTCATAGAGGTCGATACGCTGCTTTGTACAACGCAAACCGTGTTCGGTGAAGAGCTCTCGGATCTCTGGATTCGTCTCGCACATGACAGCGTTCCTTAGAGGAGTTCCAAAGTATTGGCAGCTCACGAGGACAAGTCGAGCGAACTAGGGAAAATACGGATAACCAAAAATCACAAGCTTTTTCGCATCCGCCAATGTGGGATTCCGGCCTCCTCGAAAAGATGGCCTTCTTTCCGCCATCCGCACCGTTTGTAAAACCCTGCTGCTTCGTCACGCGCATGGCACATCAATGCATCGCAAGCCCCGATCCCTCTGGCCCAATCCTCGACCGTATCGAGCAATTGCTTGCCGATGCCCATTCCGCGGAAGTCGTCATGGGTCGCCATCTGCAAAACCCGTCCGATGCCTGGTTCCTCGATCATCACCGACACACAGCCCACGACACCCTTGGTATTCGGAGATTCCAGAAGGGCGGCAAAGTGCATCGCTCCCTTCGTGAACCCCGGATGGGTGGACTCATAATCAGCGATCGTTCGTCCTGTCGGTATCAGCAAGAACTCTTCTCTGGTGCGCTCAACACAACGAAACAGTTCGGTACCTGGATAGACCTGCTCGACATCGATGCTGATTGAAGACATATTGGCCATGATACGACCATGAAGCTATTCAACGCGTCACAACCAACACGAAGGCGTTTCGGCGAGGTGCATTGCGAACAATGCGGGTATCCGCTCGAAGGGATCCACAGAGCCGCGGCGTGCCCAGAGTGTGGCTTTGCGATCGAGGAGTCGCATCCGGAACACAGGATTGGGACCAATTTTCAACGTCGCCTTGATCCTGTTGCTTGGTTGCAAACCGCTTTGATATCGCTGCTCCGTCCGTCTCGTGTTTGGCGTGTTGCTCGGATCGATGCACGCCTGTCGGCTGCTTTCGGACTCGCAACCATCGCAGTGGCTGCAGGGGTGTACGCATGCACATTCGGAACTTCTGGGCGTCTCGGTTCGTCATTTTGGGTGGTGTCTTGGACGATTTCGTTCGCGGTGACGGTCGCGGCGTTGGTTTTGTTGACACTCATCGAGGCCGGTGGGTTGCGTTTCTTTGGTAGACGAAAGGGCTTTCCGGTCAGCGGCGCGCACGCGATCACGATGACATCGCTCGCGACCGGAGGATGGCTCGTTGGTGCCATGATTTCCGGCATAGGTTGGAGGGTCGCGCAAACGATGCCCGCGACAGCGTTGATCGAGGCTGGTCCCAATACCCCCGCGTTTATTCGCGACAACTTTCCGCCGAGCGCGTACTACGCCGAGACGTGGATACTCGTCTTGGGTTGGCTTATCGGCTTCGCTCTCTTTGAGATCTGGTCATACCGGGCGTTCCTGGCTCTGAAGTATGCCAATCTGCCCCTGGATGCTCCTCTGCACACGAAGGTGTCAGTCGAGAAGGTCGCGGATCTCTGAGGCCAGCGACGCGGCATCCTCATGATCGACTTCCTGCGTAGGCCAAGAGATGCCGAGTCCTTCGTCGGCGTTTGGCTTGGGAATGATGTGAAAATGCACGTGAAAGACCGCCTGGTGGGCGGGCTCGCCGTTGTTCTGGAGGATGTTGTAGTTCGCGGTGCTGGTCGCCTTCGTGAGTGCTCGGCAGAGGCGAGGGAGCGCACGCCCGATTGCTGCAGCGGACTCGTCTGAGAGTTCCCCGAGGGTGGCTTTCGCCTCTTTAGGGATCACAAGGGCGTGTCCGCGGGCGAGGGGTCCAACATCTAGGAATGCAAGGACGAGATCGTCCTCGTAGAGCTTGTGGCAGGGGATCTCGCCGGCGATGATCTTCGAGAAGATAGTCATGAGGGAAGGATACCTGGTTGGTTTTTTGGGTCGACTGGGCTGAAGGAGGACGGTATGATCTTCTTCCCGCTCCCTTCGGAGAGCCGGCAGCGACGGACGCCTTCCGAGAGTCACCGCTCGGATGGTTGAGGCGCCGCCATGGGTCTTTGCTTACGCGACGTCGCGAAGGTCCAGCTCTGGAGCAAACTCGTCGCGGTGCAGGTTGCTCCGGCTGAGGCTTGGGCAGGTTGGCCGCGCATCGTTTCGGTGTTTGTCGGTCGTCCCATTTCCCAAGCGTCTTCACACACAGGAGTGATCCGGAAACGAATCAGAACCTTCACTGGCCCGTGGTGTAATTGGCAACACACATGTTTTTGGTACATGCATTCCAGGTTCGAGTCCTGGCGGGCCAGCTTCTCTGATTCGTTGCCCTTTGGGGTGTTCCGGTGCTCCGCGAGCAAGAGCTGAGTTTGATCATGAAGTCATTGGCTGGCGTCATTCTTGCAGCGGGCAAGGGGACTCGGATGAAGTCCGATCTTCCCAAGGTTGTCCATCCGGCCGCAGGCCGCGCGATGGTGTCGTGGGTGGTTGACGCGTGCGCAGCGGTGGGATGCGAGCGGATCGTGGTCGTGGTGGGCCACGGTCGTGAGCTCGTTGAGGAAGCTCTGGAGAATCATCCAGCGAAAGATCGGATCGTGTACGCGTTCCAGGAGGAGCAGCTCGGGACCGGGCATGCGGTCATCGCGGCGCGGGACGAGACGATGGCTGGTGGTTTCGAGGGGGATGTGCTGGTTCTTTGCGGGGACGGGCCGCTGATTCGCGCTGAAACGCTGGAGCAGTTGATCGGGGTGCACCGTGAAACGAGTGCTTCGGGGACACTCGCGACCGCGGTGCTCGATGATCCGAACGGGTACGGTCGGATCGTCCGCAGCACCGACGGGAAGTTCTCTGCGATCGTCGAGCAGAAGAACGCGACCGATGAGCAGGTTGCGATCCGCGAAGTGAACCCGAGCTATTACTGCTTCGGTGCCCACGATTTGTTTGGGGCCCTTGATTGCGTGCAAAGGGATGAGGTGAGCGGGGAGTATTACGTCACAGACGTGCCTGCTTTGCTGCAGAGCGAGGGGAAGCGGGTGGAGGTGATTGATGCCGTGCCGGCGGAAGATGTGCTTTCGGTGAACACGCCCGAGCAGCTCGCTGAGGTGACACGTGTTCTGGAGTCTCGCGCCACACAACCAGAAGGGAGCCAAGCATGACTTGGGCTGATGCTGACGAGATCAAGGTCTTTGCGGGCCGACATTCGATCGGCCTTGCAGAGAGCATCTGTGGTCACCTCAAGATGGATCTCGGGCGGGCAAGAACGGAACAATTCCCGGATGGCGAATTGATCGTTCATGTTGATGAGGATGTGCGCGGGCGTGACTGCTTTGTGGTCTTGTCGACCTGCACGCCGGTGAACGACAACCTGATGGAGCTGCTGATTTTCGGTGATGCGTTGCGTCGCGCTTCAGCGCGTCGGCGGACGGCGGTTATCCCGTACTTCGGGTATGCACGCCAGGACCGAAAGGACAAGGGACGGACGCCGATCACCGCGAAGCTCGCGGCAAACCTGATTACTGAGGCTGGGTTCGATCGCGTGGTTACGCTCGATCTGCACTCGGCCCAGATCCAGGGCTTCTTCGACATCCCGGTGGATCACCTCTCGGCAAGCCCGGTGTTGTGCGACCACCTCGTACACATCAAAGCGGAGTATCCCGAACTGGTGATCGTGTCGCCGGATGTCGGGAACATGAAAGTGGCAAACCTGTACAAAGACATTCTCGGCGCTGATCTCGCGGTGATTGACAAGCGACGGATCGATGGTTCGAAGGTCCGATCTGACCGGATTATTGGTGATGTGGATGGGAAGCCGGTGCTGATGATCGATGACATGATCTCGACGGCCGGGACGCTGTGCGAAGCGGCGCGGATCGTGAAAGAAAACGGTGCGACAGAAGTGTTCGCAGCGGCGACCCATCCTTTGTTAGTTGGGGACGCCATCGAGCGGATCAAGTCATCATCCTTCTCCCGCGTTGTCGTGACAAATACGATCCCGGCAAACAATCGGTATGACGAGATCTCGGATCGGGTGATCGAGCTTTCGGTGGCGAAGCTCTTCTCGGAGGCGATCGATCACATTCACCACAACAAGTCGGTTTCAAGCCTGTTTCATGGCTTGATCGGCTCGAAGCGATAACCAAGACAGAATCAAAGAACGAGTTCACAAAGGAGTTCAGACATGCTCAGCAAACACACTTTGGAATTAGAGAAACGCGAGCGGACCGGTTCGCGGTATGCGGCTCGAGTGCGTGCCGAAGGGAAGCTGCCCGCGGTGGTCTATGGGCACAAAGAGGAGCCTGTGCCGGTCGCGATCGAAGAGAAGATCATTATGAAGTATCTGCACGCCGGCGAGCGGATCTTCTCGGCAAAGATCGATGCAGGAAAAGAAGAAACCGTGCTGGTGAAGGACCTGCAGTACGACTACCTCGGCACAAACGTGATCCACTGCGATTTCGAGCGGGTCGATCTCGATGAGCAGATCGAGTCGCATGTGCACATCAAGCACGTGGGTGAGGCGCCAGGTTCGAAGCGTGCTGGTGCTGTGTTTGTTCACCCGATGGAGACGTTGCACGTTCGGTGCTCGGTGCGGAACTTGCCCGAAGACATCGAGGTGGACATTTCTGAACTCCAGGCCGGCGAGATGATCGCGGTGAAGGATGTCACCCTGCCTGAGGGTGTGATTGCGATCGATGCTCCGGAGCGTCGTGTGTGCGCCGTGACGTTTACCAATGCAGACGCCTCAGCGAACGCTGAGGGTGAAGCGGTCGAGTCTGAGGCTGCCGCCCCAGAGACAACCGTTCAGAAGAGCGACGACGAGAGCTGATTTCTTTGTTTGGGCTTTTTCGGAGACAACCAGACGCGATGAAACTGATTGTCGGACTCGGCAACCCGGGCAGCGAATACCAGAACACGCGGCATAACGCGGGGTTCATGGTGCTCGATCGTCTCGCGGAGCAATCCGCGAGCGGGATGTCGTGGCGCGGACAGTTTCAAGGTATGGCGATCACCGCGGATATTGTGCCCGGTGTTCGCACAGTGCTGCTCAAACCGACGACATACATGAATCGGTCGGGTCAGGCGGTCGCGGAAGCGCTACGTTTCTACAAGCTCGACCCGTCTGAGGATGTTCTGGTTGTTGTGGACGATCTGGCGCTCCCTTGCGGGCACATCCGTGCTCGTGCGAACGGCGGGGCAGGTGGGCACAACGGTCTCTCGAGTATCGAGCAGTTGCTCGGGACATCAGGCTATCCGCGTCTTCGCATCGGCATCGATGAGAAGGGGCTCTCCAATCAGGTGGACTATGTCCTTGGGCGCTTCACAGAGGACCAGTTCGATCGGGTTCGCCCGGCGATCGATCAGGCGACCGAGCTTTGCCGATGCTGGGTGAGTGATGGGATCGATACGGCAATGAACCGCTTCAACACGCCATCGCCCAAGAAGCCTAAGAAAGCGAAGTCAGAGATCAATCAAGAAGACAGCGAGCCTGCAGAGCTTGATGCTCCTGCTCGCGCGAATGAAACAGAAACACAAGCAAAGTAAGACAACGATCCAGAAAGGAATGAATGATGGTTTCTAAAGGTAGAATCAACACGTATGAGGTGCTGTTCCTGTTCCCGCAAGGGCCGGGCTCGGACTTGCACAATGTGCTCATGACACTGAACACGATCTTTGAGCGGAGCGAGGCAGAGGTTTTGGCCCTCGAGAAGCGATCAGATCTCAAGCAGGCTTACGAGATCGAGAAGCACAAGCGCGGGATCTATTTCCTTGCTTACTTCAAGTGTGATCCCGTGAATCTCCAGGGCTTTGAGCGTGATTGCAACCTCTCGGAGGACGAATTCTCGATAAGTTGTCTAGAAATGTTGACTTTGAGAGCGATTCTAAATTGGAGGCTGGGTTCGCAAAAATGAGACTACGAATTATGAAACAACTTTGTGTGACCTTTTGATCTAGCCAATACATTTTTTCGAGTGTCGCCCTGTAAGTCTTTTGGTTTTATTTCACCTTCTATCCACTCTGTCGTTCCGAATGTAAAATTTAACCCCTCAAAACTGATATAGGTACTTCAATCGTGGATATATTTAC
>JBCDAP010000030.1:0-8999 GCA_039185335.1 Planctomycetota bacterium
CGTATTCGGGCGTCGAGCGTCCGGCGTCACAATTCCTGAGTGATTGGCTTGGCGAACGCGGCTTTGATGCGGGTGTCGATCGTTCGGATTCGGCGTACGCAAGACGTGGTGATCAGGATGGTGTGCAGATCGTGCTGCTAGGACATATCGACACGGTGCCGGGTGTGATCCCGGTTCGTGTTGATGAAAAAAATGTTCTTCACGGGCGGGGATCGGTTGATGCAAAGGGGCCGCTTTGTGCGTTTGCGTGTGCTGCAGCAAATGCTGAACTTCCAGAGGGTGTCGAGATCGTTGTTCTTGGATGTACCGAAGAAGAGGCAGAGACTTCACGGGGCTCGCGCCATGCGCTGTCGCAATACACGCCGGATGCTGTTGTTATCGGTGAGCCGTCGGGTTGGGATGGTGTGACGTTGGGCTACAAGGGGCGCATGCTGGCGCGTTTCGAGTTGAATCGTCCGTGGGCGCACTCCGCGGGTCCTGCCGGATCGGCAACAGACGCGGGGCTTGCCTGGTGGTCTGCGGTGACGGCATACGTCGATGGATTCAATCGGAATAAAAGTGGTGCCTTCACTTCTCTTCAAGCGACGATCCACGAGATCCAGTCGTTTAACAACGGGTTGACCGATTCGATCCGATTGCACGCGGGTTTTCGATTGCCGCCGAGCTTGACCCCGGAAGAGCTGGAGCGATCTCTTCGTGAATCGCTCGCAGATACGCCAGAATTGCACGAGGAGGGCGTGCAGGCGTCTTTGCATTGCTCTGGGCGAGAGCTCGCACATCGCTCGTCACGCAGCGACGTCGTGGCGACCGCGTTTCGAGGCGCCATCCGCGTCCTAGGCGGTAAGCCCATCGATAAGGTGAAGACCGGCACGTCGGACATGAATGTCGTTGCGCCGCAGTGGAACTGCCCGATCATCGCTTATGGCCCGGGCGACTCTTCGCTGGATCACACGCCTGAAGAGCGCCAAGACCTGAACGAGTATTGGAAATCCATTGAGGTGCTTACTCTTGCGATCGAGCAGCTTGCTTACACACTCATGGCCAATCAAAGGACTCACGCAAGCACATGAACCGAGGCTCTTCTTCCAGCCCGCGCACGATGATTGAGAAGATCGTCGCTCGCCACGCGATCGATCGAGATGGTGCGCGCGCGGGCATGTTCACTGAGATCGAGCCAGCGTACGTGATGACCCATGACAACACCGCTGCGGTTATTCCTAAATTCGATTCGATCTTCGCGGAGTTGGATAGCGAATCGATGTTCCGGGATCCTTCTCGTGCGGTCTTTACGCTTGATCACGATATCCAGAATCACACGCCGGAGAATCTTGGCAAGTACGCCAAGATCGAGTCTTTCGCGAACAAGCACGGCGTGGATTTCTACCGCGCCGGAACCGGTATCGGACACCAAGTCATGTGCGAGCGAGGCTATGTCTTGCCGGGTTCAATGGTGGTCGCCTCCGACAGCCATTCAAACCTGTACGGAGCTCTCGGTGCGCTGGGAACACCGATTGTGCGAACCGATGCTGCGGTCATCTGGGCGACGGGGCGGACGTGGTGGCGAGTTCCGCCGATCGTTGAATGCAGGCTTGTTGGAGACCTGCGCCCCGGCGTCAGTGGGAAAGATGTGATCATCGAGTTGTGCTCTCGTTTCCCGAGCGAGGTGCGCAACGCCGCGGTTGAGTTCACCGGAGAAGGGATTGGCCGATTGACAATCTCCGAGCGGATGGCGATCGCGAATATGACGACTGAGTGGGGGGCTCTGGCAGGCGTCTTTCCGTTTGATAGCAGCACAAAGGCGCATCTTGACGACCGGGCCGCTTTTCTCGCCAGTGAAGGCGTGATACGCCTGACACATAAATCAATCGATTTGCTCTGGGATAAACGCGATGACATCAACGCAGACGACGAAGCTTCTTACGATGATGTCCTCGTGCTGGATTTGTCGACGGTTCAACCGAGCGTCACTGGACCGAATTCGGTTTCACATGCAATGCCTGTTGGTGAAATCGTGCGGGATCGTATCAGTATCAACAAGGCGTACTTGCTTTCGTGCGTGAACGGACGGCTAGAGGATCTTCGTGCCGCAGCCGATGTTCTCCGCGACCGACCCGTTGCAGAATCAGTAGATCTCTATGTTGCGGCGGCTTCCGAAGAAATCCAACGGAACGCCGAGCAGGAAGGCACATGGCAAACGCTGATTCGCGCTGGCGCCCACATGCTCCCGCCCGGTTGCGGCCCTTGCATCGGTCTCGGAGAGGGCACGGTCGAAGCGGGTGATGTGGCGATTTCTGCAACAAATCGGAACTTCGTTGGGCGTATGGGTTCTCGTGATGCTGAGGTTTACCTGGCGAGTCCGGTGGTTGTGGCAGAGAGTGCAGCAGTCGGCTACATCACAGGGGGGAGAGGAACAGAGACGGAAGCACCAGCAGACAAGCAGCCTGTGGCAAAGACGACAGATCCTGCGAATCATGGTCCCGGTGATCACTCCGTTGATAGCGCTCCGGAGTTATCTGCGAAGGCGACCGAGCACCGTGCGGTGTTTCTGAATGCCGACTCGATCAACACAGATGCGATTTACGCAGGGGCGCACACGTACCGACTTCTCGAAGCGGAAGAGATGGCGGCGGTTGTGTTCGAGAATTACGATCCAGATCTCAGTAAGGAACTGAGTGCCGAGGACGTGGTGATTGCAGGCGAGAATTTCGGGACGGGATCGAGCAGAGAGCAAGCGGCGACAGCGTTGAAGCATCGAGGCGTGTTGTTGGTCATCGCGGCTTCAACGGGAGAGACATATAGGCGAAACGCGTTCAACAACGCCTTTGTTGTGATTGAATGCAGACCGCTCGTCGAGTATCTGAGATCGAAGAGCGAGACACAGGCAGGGTCGTGGGGCGTCACGAAACAGCGCATCAGAATCGATCAAGACAACGGGGTTGTTGAGTACGGCGTTGAGAGATTCGCATTTGTTCCCCTCCCGACTGCCATGAAGCGCCTTGTTGAGGCAGGCGGAGCGAAGTCTTACGCACAGACCATTCTTTTGAACGAAGAACCGCAGCAGCATTCCAATAACTTGCACCAGGAAGAGGCAAACTCATGAGTCTGCAAGAATTTTCGATTATCGAATCCACGCTTCGTGAAGGCGAGCAGTTCGCGAACGCGTTCTTTACGACCGAGCAGAAGATCCGGATCGCGACGATGCTGGATGCGTTCGGCGTGGAGTACATCGAATTAACCTCGCCGTTGGCAAGCCCGCAGAGCCGGAAGGATTGCGAGACGATCGCCGGCCTCGGGCTCAAGTCTAAGACGCTTACGCACACGCGTTGCAACATGAAGGATGCAACGATGGCAGTGGAGACGGGTGTCGACGGGGTTGATCTTGTCATCGGGACATCATCGAAGCTGCGAGATTTCTCGCACGGGAAATCGATCGATGAGATCATCGATATGGCAACGGAGGTGATTAACTACCTCAAAACGCAGAATATCGAGGTCCGGTTTTCGACCGAGGATTCGTTGCGGTCTGAGCCGGAGGACATCTTCCGTGTCTACGAAGCCGTCGCGAAGCTCGGCGTGGATCGCGTCGGTATTGCTGACACGGTAGGTGTTGGTTCACCCCGCCGCATTTATCAGCTTGTCGCAGATCTGCGCGAACGTGTGTCGTGCGATATCGAGTTCCACGGGCATGATGATTCGGGATGCGCGATTGCGAACGCACACGCCGCACTCGAGGCAGGCGCAACGCACATCGATACCTCGGTCCTCGGTATCGGCGAGCGGAACGGCATCGCTTCGCTCGGCGGATTCATCGCTCGCATGTATGTCGAGGATCAGGAGTTGGTGAAGCGGAAGTACAACCTGCAGCTTTTGCCCAAACTCGACGCGATGATCGCGGACATGGTGTCAATCGATGTGCCGTTCAACAACCACATCACTGGGTTCTGCGCGTTTACGCACAAGGCGGGAATCCACGCAAAGGCGGTGCTGAATGATCCATCGACGTACGAAGCGCTCAAGCCAGAGGACTTTGGTTTGACCCGGTATGTGTCGATAGGTCATCGTCTCACAGGTTGGAATGCGGTGAAGAACCGTGCCGAGCAGCTCGGCCTTGGGTTGGATGACACAACAGTGAAGACGATCACCGAGCGGATCAAGACATTGGCGGATTCAGGATCATTGACTCTCGATTTTGTGGATCACCTGCTGCACGAGGCGGCGGAAGCGCAGGCAGAACAGCCGGCGTGAGTCGTGCCTGATGTCTAAGCGTAACCCCTTGATCGCGTAAAAAACTGTGCGCAATCTTCATCATCCAGTGAGGTAGAGATTGGGTGGCATGTCTATCTTGACTCATACTCGATCCCGACGGAGATTGTCATGTTGCCCAAATCACTCCTGTTCGTGCTTTTGTCTGGATTTGCCTTTTTACAGGGTTGCATCAATCCGGTGTGCACATACTACGACCCGGCAGGAAGGCATAGTTCGAGGGTAGTGGACACAATTGCGTTTGGTTCGTGTTTCGATCCGCGACGCGGCGGGGCTGAAAGCTGGCCCAATGTTGCTTCTGTTGAGCCCGATGTGTTCATCATGCTGGGCGACAATATGTACGGCGACACGGATGACATGAATGTCATGCGGCAGAAATGGGATGAGCTCGATGCGATCCCACCATTCAAGACGCTGAAGGACAACACCGTGTTCCTCGCCACGTGGGACGATCACGATTACGGTCGAAACGATGCGGGCGCAGAGTACGAGTGGCGAGAAGAGTCGCAGCAGGTCTTTTTGGACTGGGCGGGCGAACCTACGGGTACCTATCGGCGAACATCCGGCGGCGTCTTCGATGTCGAGAACGTCTCAGGGCCCAACGGCGAGATCGTGCAATTCATCATTCTGGATACGCGTTTCTTCAGGAGCGAATTAACACTCGGTGAGAACGAATCTCCTCGCTCGTCGGGCATTGGCGGGCGGTATGTCCCAACGACCGATCCCGATGCAACACTGCTGGGCAAAGAGCAATGGCAATGGCTCGAATGGCAGCTCCGCCAGCCTGCGGATCTGCGGATCATCAGCAGCTCGATCCAGGTGCTTGCCGAAGACCATCGCTACGAGAAATGGGCGAACATGCCCGCCGAGCGCAAGCGGCTGTTCGACCTCATGAAGCGTACTAATGCAGAAGGTGTGATCTTCATCTCGGGAGACCGTCACCGTGCAGAGATCTCGAAGTTCGATCCAGATCGCGCGATGCCCGGCTCGGGTAATTTTGATCGCTACCCGATCTTTGATGTGACCTCTTCAGCATTGAACCGATCGAGTCAGGGTCGTTTCTTCGAAGACCGCTTCGGCAACGAGATCAACCGCCACGCCCTCGGCCAGCAGTACCAGGCGAATAACTTCGGCACGATCATCATCGATTGGGACGCCCGCCAGGTCACCATGGGCATCCACGGCGACGACGGCGAACCCCGTATGACGGCCACCGTAGGAATTGATGAGCTGAAGTAAGGCCGTTTGATTTAGCTCGCCATGCCCTCGAACATCACGCGTTGGCGTTCGCGCCGTGGGTCAGCTTGAGGAACCGCGCTGAGCAGCGCCTGTGTGTACTTATGCTTGGGCGAGCCGAGCACCTCGTCACGTGTGCCTTCTTCGACGATCTGTCCGCGGTACATGACAGCGATCCGGTCGCAGATGTGCTGAACGACCGCCATATCGTGCGAGATGAAGAGGTAAGACAAGCCAAATTCGTCGCGGAGGTCGGCGAGCAGGTTCAGGATCTGTGACTGGATCGAGACGTCGAGCGCTGAGGTCGGTTCGTCGCAGACGATGAACTTGGGCTCGAGTGCGAGCGCACGAGCAATGCCGATGCGTTGACGCTGCCCACCCGAGAACTCGTGCGGGTATCGGTCGGCGGCCATCTTGGGCATGCCGCAGCGTTCCAGAAGTTCTTCCACACGCCCACGCAACTCGTCCTTGTGATTGACAAGGTTATGGACGAGCAACGGTTCGCCAACGATGGCACCGATACGCATGCGCGGGTTCAACGATCCGCCGGGATCCTGGAAGATGATCTGCATCTCGCGCCGGAGCTGCTTGAGTTCGATGCCCTGAGCGGCGTAGACATCCTTCTTATCGAAACGAACCGAGCCACCGGTCTTCGTCACGAGGCGGAGGATCGTTCGTCCCGCGGTGGTCTTCCCGCAGCCGGACTCGCCGACAAGGCCCAGCGTCTCTCCCTCGTGGATCGTAAAGGTGATGCCATCGACGGCTTTCACATGCCCGACGGTTCTCTGAAGGATCCCGCGCTTGATGGGGAACCAAGTCTGGAGCTTGTTGACCTCGAGAAGGGGCTTGCGGGGATGTTCGGCGTTGGAGGCTGTGTCACTCTGGCTCATAGAGGACGATCGTAGGGCATCGGCGCGAAACGGGTCGGGTCGAAGCGAGGCCGGGCGTGCAGACCCCAACGAAACCCGGCACAATCTTGGAGATAGCACACGATCCAAAGCCAATGGGGTATCGACAAATGAACAAGCGCACGCGTGGATGGGGGCTCTTGGCCACGGCTCTGCTCGGACAGGCTGTCTTAGCTGCGTGCGGTGCGGGAACGCATCGCATGCTGTACTGGCGTAACGATGTGCAGATGGTCAATGACCGATTGACGATGCGGTACGACCCGGCGATCGACCGCCTGACCTACTTCGGGCCGATCTACGGTCCCAACCTCCTTCACATCGAGCCGGACACGATCGCGATGCGTGCGGATCCGGAGGGTGAATATCGATTCTTCGGCGGCGGATACTCATGGATCAGCCCGCAGCGCGCGACACAAACCACGCCCGAGCTGGGCTGGCGGAATGCGGAGAACGAACTACAAGATTGGCCGCCTGATCCCTCAATAGACCGCGGCCCGATGCTCATTACAGGACGAGCGGTCGGCTCGTTCACCGCAACCGGTCCGGTTGGGCTCGCCGGGCTACAAGAGCGCGTGACTCACGCACTCGTTTCCGATGACGAGGCAAGACTCGACCATGAGCTGATCAATCGTTCGCAAGAGACAGTGGCAGCGGGGACCTGGTACAACACCGCGTTCTCGCACCAAGACGTGATCGCGCTCCCGCCGGGCGTGATCCGGATCGCGGAAGAGAACGAAGCCAAGCGAGCAATGATTGACTCGATCTTGTGGATCGACCCGCTGAGTGGCTGGCAGACGCTGGACTTCCGTCGCCTTCGGACGAATCAGGATGCGAAGATCTACATCGATGCAAGTATCCCGGAGATCGCGATCTGGCGGGACCGGATGTGGTTCCATCGCAAGGTGAGCGCCGCGATCGATGCGGAGGCCTTGGCGAACGCGGGGGAGGGATCGGTCGCGGTGTACATCAACAAGGGGCTGGGCATTTTCGAGGCCGAGCTCTACGGGCCGCTGGCCACGATTCTCCCAGGGCATTCAATCAAGACCACGGAAGAATGGCGGGTCATCCGGAACGAGCGGTCTAGTGTGGGTGCTCTGCCCGAGCCTCAGTGATGCTCAGTCGGGTTTCCAAAAAGTAAGCTGTTCTTGGACAGTGAGTTCGGTGTGCCCCGCTGCGGTGACGGTTTCGAGGACCGTGCCCGCCTCGTGATGGCCCCACTTCACCATGGCAAAGCAAATCACGGCGTTGGAGAGCATCGGGCTCCGCACGCTGGAAGTGATCGCGCCGATGCTGTTGTCGGAGCCCTTGCTCAGCAGTGCCATGCCGGTTTGTGGTTGTCCATCTTCAGGAGTAGATGCATCGGCCTGGAGCGCGACAAGAACCTGCTTGGGGTGGCCCAACGAATGCATGCGTGCGACAACCTCCTGGCCCAGGTAGCAACCTTTCGTAAAGTCGACACGCTGATCGAGGAGGCTGGTCTCGGCGGGGAGAGAGTTGGTTCCAAAGTCGACGTTGAAGACGGGCGTGCCGCCTTCGAGGCGTGCGATGTTGATCGCGTGCCAACCCGCGGGCTTGAGCGCGAAGGTGTGCTCCGCTTCCGCGTCGGCTCGGAGCAGCGCCTCCCAGATAGCCGCCGCGCCGTCTTTGGGCATCGCGAGACGCAGACCCGGTTGCCCGGTGATGTCTCCGCGGTCGATGTGGACTTCGAATCCCTCGACCGTGACAACGGCGGACTGGCCTTCTTCGATAGTGGCTAAAACAGGGCCAGCGGAAGGAGTGGCGATCGAAGACAGAAGATCGATGCCCTTGGGGCCATGGAGGCTCATCCTATGCAACTCGTCGGACACATCGGTGAATGTCACATCCTCGGCAAAGACGTATTGGCTGAGCGATTCTGCAACAGACGCCGCGACCAGCACATCGACCTCAGCAAGGATTTGCGAGCCATCGAACGCCAAACGCAGATCGGCATCGATCCTTCCCTTCCGGCTCAGCCAAAAGCTCCGCCGATGCTGATACGGGTTCAAACCATCCAGCTGTTGGGTCACCATTCTGTTAAGAAATTCAACGCCATCATCGCCGCTGATCCGGATACTCCCTAGATGCGGCTCGTCAAAGAGGGCTACCCCTTTGCGGATCGCGGCGTACTCGACCTCAACCGAGGCATACGCCTCGACCACCATCGCGGGCTCACCCGCTTGGTCAGGAGACGCGTAGGGAAGAAAAATCGCCTCGGCTCTTTCGTGCATCGGATGAATCGGGCTTGGAATGGCCATGTATGGATTTCCTGAATTACCAGTAAAGTTGCGGAATGAGCAACGATTCATCATCGTAGACGTTTCCACAAGCCCCAACCCTGATCCAAATCCCCAAGGGAGCCTTATGAACATCGATCTGCTGAAACGTCTGTGCGAAGTGCCCGGCATCCCAGGCCGAGAAGAGCGCGTTCGTGCCATCATCGAAGAAGAGGTCGCGGATCTCTTCGATGAAATCGAAACGGATGCAATGGGATCGCTGATCTGTCGACGTTCACCGCGAACAGCCGGCAAGGGGAAGAAGACAACCAAGCAGAAAACCTCTGGGAAGAAAACA
>JBCDAP010000031.1:0-8957 GCA_039185335.1 Planctomycetota bacterium
AAACAGTCGGCGAGTATGCCACCGCGGCAGCAGTAGGCGTCTTGCTATTTGCCCTCTTCCGCTCATGGAACGATCGTCGCCAGCGCATCAACCGTGCACTCACTCGTCGCAGGGAACACGCTGCAAAGCTTCTATATAAACACTCTCTTCGCGGTGGTGTTTAGGCTTCAAGGTCGCAATTCGTCCACGGCAACGACCGACTGAGTAACACGCTGTTGTAATTGGTCACCCCCCAGTTCACCGTGCCGACTTCGCGGAAGCCGAGGTTGGAGTAATACGCGATCAAGTGTGCGGCATGCTCGGACGTATCGCACGCGAGCTCCTTGAAACCGAGCGGAGCCACCAGATCGGCCGCGGCCATGAGTAGTTTCTGGCCGAGACGATTGCCCTGATGATCTGGATCCACCGCAAACTGCTCGAAGATCGCCACGTCATCCCGAAGATACCATTCGGGCTGAGGATCTTGCTCACACCCTTGTCGTGTATCTCCCTCTGTGGTCACCGTGATCGTCGCAACAACCCGATCCGCTTTGTCGACACCAACGAGCGTCTTCACTCCAGGAGCGAATGCTCTCGATCTGGTTTTCTCTTCGTCCTGGTGGCTGGCGAGGTAGCGCATCCCGGCAGCCGCGAGCGGAGCGTAAGACCGATGCAACATGTCGGTGAGCGCACCCAGATTGTCATCGGAAGACAACTCGCGGATGGCCGAGGAGGTTTGGTTCATAGCATCTTCGATCGTACCGGATCACCTTCGTCACGCATCACCTCTTCGTGTGCAAGAATTTGTACTCTCTTGCGAGAAAATGATTGACTCAATGCGGCCTCAGGCTACTCTCATCGCACATGCGCCTCGCGAAACGGCACAACCTAGTTGGCTGGCTGCTCCTGACGTGGATGGTCCTCTTCCTGCTCCTCGTCATTCCCCTGCACAAGCGTGGCGCGGTTCGATTCGTTCAAGCCGACGACAGTGGCCAGACGGTCAGCGTCGCGTACTGCCCGCTCTGTGTGGGATGGGGAGAAAACGGCAACGACGATCCGGAACGACGCGACAACGACCGACGCGACCGTGGTGCGTGCGCAATCTGTCAGCTGCGCGGCATGCTCGTCGCGCCTGAGGCACCCAAGCTTGAGCTGGTCGTGTGCGGCCGATTGCCAGCCGAGGCCAGCATCAGCGCTCAAAGCGTCGCAGTGCCTTTGGTCCTGGTGGCTGCGCAGGGTCGGGCGCCTCCCGCTTTGGGATAAGACACGCCGGCTGAGAAGTTGAGCGTTGTCCTTGCGTTATCGCTTGGCTTCTGAAGCCCAACGTTCGCTCGATCTCAAAGCAAACGAACCAAAGGAATAGACATGATGTGCGCAGTGCGCCGCGGTTTCACCCTGGTGGAGCTGTTGGTGACGGTGGCTGTGATTGGGTTCTTGATGGCGATGTTGATGCCCGCGCTCGCAAGCGTGCAGCGCACGGCTCAGGCCACTCAATGCCTCAGCGGCCTCCGCCAGTTCGGAATTGCATTGGTGGTGTACGCTGATGACTACGACGGCCAGTTCCCGCTTTCGACGCACAGCCCAGAGATCGGATTGGCGAGCCAGGGAGCTTGGTTCCGCTCCATGGAACCTTACGGCGTCGTGCGCGAACTCCGCCACTGCCCGGAAGATCCCAATGCGGGCCTTCCAAGCAGGTGGCTGAGCTACGCGACGAATGACTACTTCGAGGTCACGGTTGAAGGGACGAGCAGCGGCGATAACCGCCGGCGCTGGGGAAGGCTGACCGATGTGAGGTTCGCTGAAGCAACCGCTTATGCAGGCGAGATCGCTGATGGAGAAGGAAGCATCGATCACTTCCACGCATCGTTCGTCCCCTGGACCACCCCTGCTGATGTGGAAGCCGAGATGGCTGTCCGCCGGCATGCGGGCGATCGCATGAACGTGATCTTTCTTGATGGACACGCGGAGGGATTGGCGTGGACCAGGATCGAGAGCGTGTTCGGAGCCGACCGCGATTTTATGCATCCGGGAAAGCCGTTCTGACGTGCACGCAAATACCAACACAATTCTTCAGAGAGCAAGAAAGACAGAACATGAACAGACAGCTCATCGCTATCTTCGGAGCGGCCGCCCTCTTTGGACCTATCGCACAGGGACACAACCACATTACGGTCGACACGGCCAACGGGATGCAGGACGACCTTGCGCTTCTCCGGGCCGGCGTGTTTCCTGGTGAAACAGAAACGATCCGAGCAGCCGACCGCCAGCTGATGAACGGGCCGCTTCCGAAGGTCTACGAACTTGAGGTGCCCCAAACCAACGGGGCGACGCAGGGATGGCTGACGCACGACACCGATCTGCTGACGTTCACAAGCGATTGGTTCTACGGATCCGGGCGTTTGGGCCTCGGGTTCAGTTTCTTCGACTTTCTGTACGAACAACCTGGTGAATTCTCGATCGAGATCGTCGGCGTTGAAGCTGTTTACGGGCAAGATGAGGCGCGGTTCGTACACCGTTCCCCGTTCGACGAGGCAGCGAGCGATGGTGCGAGCCCCTCTTCGCGATCGCTCTTCTTGGGAGTCGGACGCCACGATCACGGTCAGCGGATGCTCATCGAATTCGATGGGCTCTACGACGTGACGTACCGCTTGCGTGACGGCGGCGGGATCTTTCGGACAGATGCCTCGAGCGACCGGAAGAGCGATGTGATCGTCCGGGTCAGCGGTCCGATGGCGTTGATCGCGGATCACAACGAGGACGCCGAGATCAACGCGTTCGATGTCGAAGCAGTGATCGAGGGTGTCGAAACAGGAGCCCTGTCCAACGATGTCGATGGATCGGGAGAAGTGGACTTCTTTGATGTGGCAGAGCTACTGAGAACGATCGGTTCGCTCCGCTGAGTTTTTGTTTGACTGTTTGATTGATCCTTGAAGGAGATTCAGTATGCGGTATGGAATGTTTTTGGTTTGTCTCACGGGTACGGCGGTGTCGGTGCACGCGCAGCACGCGCACGTCGGGATGTACAACAACGGTGTCGACGATGTGCTCGAAATCCGCACCGGCTATTACGGGAGCGAATCGAACAACTCGATCAACGCTCAACGCCAGCTCATGTTCGGCGACGAGCGTGCGCACGCTTTCGGCGCAGACATCGTCGTTGGAGGTGACTACGACGGGTGGTACCAATTCGGGCAGATCGCGAACCCGACCTCGGATTTTTATCAGTCGACGCTCGAGGGTCAGCAAGATCTTTATTATGAGATCACGATCGATGCCGTCTATGGCTCCTCTGACGCGGTGGCAGCACTGACCTTGGGTGGCCACGGCCACGGTGAACTGATCACCGCCCGCACCGACGCGATCGATCTGTTGGGTCGGTCATTGGTTGTCCCTGTTGGAACCCACCGCCACGGGTACAGCTGGTTCCTGAGCGAAGCGGGAACATACGAAATCACGTACCGCGCGTACGACCTGTCGGGCGATTTCGTGAGCGATGCCCAGCGAAGCACGGTGAGCTACCTCGTGACCGTGCCCGCTCCGGGCATCGGGGCGATGGCGATGTTCGCCGCGTTCGGTGGACTGCGTCGTCGGAGATAGCGGTTGCTCTATACCCTCCGGTTGTGGCTTGACGGCTGCCGCCGGGGGTTTGGATGCTCACACCGAAGGGTCCATCGGCTCCGTCCAGTGATCATCGGTGTGGCGCACAATCTTGCCTGTCGCCACGTAGATCACCTGCTCGGCCACGTTGGTGCAGTGGTCCGTGATCCGTGCAAGCGCCGCCGAGACGCGGTTGAGCGCAAAGCAATAATCGGCGGTGTGCTTGCCCGCTTCAAGGCCACGCTCGAGCTCGTGCACAATCTCATCACGGAACGCCTCTGTCGTGTCATCCGACGACAGCACAAGCCTCGCGAGATCTGCGTCCATGCCGTCGAACGCCTGGCAGGTGGTCTGCAAGATGCCGATCACCGAGTTCGCCAGCACGCGGAAGGTTCTCGGCATCGCTTCGGGCAACCCTTCAAGCGAATCAAGGCGACTCACCACGCGCTCAGAAAGATCCGCGATCCGCTCGAACTCGTTGTTCACTTTCACGATCGTCAAGATGAGACGAAGCTCGTACGCGCCCATCGACACATCGTGATTTTCGATCGCCTCACGGAGCAAGTCCACCGCATCGCGCTCGATGAGAACGTCCTCAGCATCGATCTTCTCTTCCTGCTGGCGAACCCAATCTGCTCGCTCGTGATTCGCCTCGAACACCGCGTCGACCGCTGCGTCCACGATCTGCCTGACGAGATCGCACTGCGACTGCATCCGATGTCGGAGTTTGAGGAGTCGAGCGGGCTGGTGGTCGGCGTGCGTTGTCACGCGGGCTCCGTCGGGTTCTAACCCTAGACAGGGTACCACCACACCCTTCTTCGCGATAGGCCAAACCCACCTCTGTTCCTTCAGAATCGGTATCATCGTCGTCCCGAGTCGCCGCATCGGCGGGACCGGATGAGGCGGGCAGGGATCATCGCCCGCAGACCCAGAACACCATTCGATGAGAGATACACAGGAGCACCCACATGCCTTTCGAGATCACCAACATCCACGCCCGCCAGATCCTCGATTCCCGCGGCAACCCGACGGTTGAGGTTGAGGTCGCGCTCTCTTCGGGCGTGGTTGCGCGTGCCGCGGTTCCTTCCGGCGCCTCAACGGGAGAGAACGAAGCGGTCGAACTCCGCGATGGGGACAAGAAGTTCTTTCTCGGCAAGTCGGTGACCAAGGCCGTTGGTAACGTCAACAAGGCGATCGCACCCGAACTTATTGGCTTCGACGCCCGCGAGCAGGAAACCATCGATGCCTTGATGATCAAGCTCGATGGGACGGAGAACAAGTCCAAGCTTGGCGCCAACGCTGTGCTGGGCGTTTCGATGGCCTGCGCGAAGGCGGCCGCCGAAGCCATGGGCCTGCCGCTCTATCGCTACCTCGGTGGCACGAGCGCTAAAACGCTCCCGGTCCCGATGCTGAACATCCTCAACGGCGGCAAGCACGCCGACAACACTGTGGATTTCCAGGAATTCATGGTCCAACCCTGGGGCTTCGACAACTTCCACGATGCCCTCCGTGCCGGCGTCGAGATCTACCACTCCCTGAAGACCGTCCTGAAAGACCGGGGTCTCTCCACCGCTGTGGGCGACGAGGGCGGCTTCGCACCCAATCTCGAGAACAACGAGGACGCCCTCAAGGTCATTGAGGAGGCCACCGATAAGGCCGGCTATAAGTGGGGCGAGCAGATCTTCGTCGCCCTCGATCCCGCCTGTTCCGAGCTCTGGAACGAAGCCCAGAAGGACGGCAAGGAAGGCTACAAGCTCTTCTCCTCTTCGGGCGACATCCTCACGCCCGACCAGATGGTCGATTATTGGGCCGAGTGGTGCGAGAAGTACCCCATTCGCTCGCTCGAAGACGGCCTGGCCGAGAACGACTGGGACTCATGGGTCAAGCTCACCGAGAAGGTCGGCGACTCCGTCCAACTCGTCGGCGACGACCTCTTTGTCACCAACTCGAAATTCCTCCGCCGCGGTATCGACGAGGGAGCCGCGAACGCCATCCTCGTCAAGGTCAACCAGATCGGCACACTCTCGGAAACCTTCGAGGCGGTCAACCTCGCGATGACCCACGGCTACCACGCCGTCCTCTCTCACCGCTCGGGTGAGACCGAGGATGCTACCATCGCCGACATCGCCGTCGCGACGAACTGCGGTCAGATCAAGACCGGCGCTCCATGCCGCTCCGATCGCAACGCCAAGTACAACCAGCTGCTCCGCATCGCCGAGGAACTAGGCGACCGCGCGGTCTACGGCTCGGTCACCTGGGACTGAACCGCAACAGCACCAAAGACAACTCATGGCGAACGGCATGCCACGAAGAATCGTGGCATGTCTTCGTGATCCTCGAGAACCGCCGCATCGCGAAGCCCGTCAACACCACTCGCTGTATCCAGAACCAGATTGGCTGTCGAAGAAGCGATCTCCACCATCAATTCTCCGCCAGCGCCCAAGAACCTGGATGCCTGTTCGACAATCGGCTTCACGAACTCCAGCCCGTCCGCTCCACCTCGCAAAGCCGTCACGGGCTCGTGATCCTTCACATTCGCCTCGACATCCGTCCACTCATGATCTGGAATGTAGGGAGGGTTGGAGAGCACAAAGTCGAACACCTCACCGCGCACCGGTTCGAACAGATTCCCTTGGCGGAACTCCACTCGATCCGACAACCCGAGGGCCGCGGCGTTCTCGCGAGCCAGCGAGAGCGCCTCCTCATGCAGATCCGTCGCGATCACGGTCGCGTGAGGGAGATTCCTCGCGATCGCCAAGGCGATCGCTCCCGTCCCTGTTCCGATGTCGAGCACACGGATCGCGGGCAGTTCGACATCAATCCGCGATGCTCCGGCTTCCGTGCTGCTGGGATCGGCGTCCCGCAGTTCGCCCTCACCTGCTGTCTCTAAGGCCTCCGCAGGATCGTCATCTTGGCGTACCGAAGCCCGCACTCGTTGGATCACGCGCTCGGGGATCATCGCCGTGCAGGGGCGCGGGATAAGCGCCCGCTGATCGACCTTCAGCTCGAGCCCAAAGAACGACCAGGTGCCGACGAGGTACTGGATGGGTTCGTGGGCCAGCGCTCGCTTCACGAGCCCGCGGAGCTCGGCCAGCTCGTCCTTGCTTGCCGGGCGGTCAGCGTCCATGAACAGTTTCATCCGGTCGCACCCGAGCACCTTGCACAACAGGTACTCCGCCGCGAGCGGCCCCTCGCTCACGCCTCGCTCGCGGAACGTGTCGACCATCCACCGGCGGAGCGTTCTTGTGGTCCATGTCGTCGGGATTGGGGTGTTCGTCGAGGCGGACATTGCCAGCGAGTGTATGCCGAAGGCGGGCTTGAGCGCTAGGATGAGCGAATCAACCGCCTCGACAACGCCCAGGCTGAGGAACTCACATGCCCCAGAACACCGAAGAAATCGAGCTCGCTACCCGAGAAATGCTCTCCCATCTTGCCTCCATCGCCAAGGACCGTTCGGAGTTCGCCGATGCTCGCGTGGACGGCCCTCGGGTCATCTTCGATCCGGCCGACTGTGAACACGAGTGCGACTATCGCGTCGAGGTCGAGGATGATGTGATCTGGGTCGGCTGGAGCACGCCCGACCGCTACCTCAGCCAGTCCGTCGAAGCGGATCTGGTCTACACCGGCGACGATATTGATGATCTCATCGATGAGGAACTTGCTGATCAGGAGAGCTGGGTACTCGGTGAGCGTCTCGCTCCTTCCGAGCACCTTCGGAATGAGGAAAAGCGCTTTGTGTTCCGTTCCAAGACCCCGATACAGGCGGGACAGGGCAACGACGAAACCGCGGCCCATCTCCTGGCCGCGATCTTGGCCTACGACCTTGCGATTCGTCAGCTCGGAGACATGAAGGAAGAGGAAGACTGAGCCATCCGCTGGGCTCATCCCGCAATTCGCAACACTCAAAAATTCTCTGCTGAACTCACCACTTTTTTCTTCGACGCCCTCGCGAGCGCACCCTAGACTGCCACAATTCTTCGTTTCGAACTCCCTGCTGTCACACAGCTTGGTGGAAAGGGATCGGCGTGCGGATTTTGATGCTCGGATGGGAATTCCCGCCGTTTATCTCGGGCGGCCTCGGCACCGCGTGCTACGGGCTGACACGCGCGCTCGATGACGCCGGCCACGAAGTCCTGTTTGTCCTTCCCAAGTCCGTAGATCAATCGATGGCCTCGCATGTGCGACTGATCTCGCCCGATGCGCAGGCAGAAGCAGAAGCGGGCGCTCCGCTACCGCGTCTTATCCGTCTCCCCTCGGGAGAGTATGTCCCAGAGACAGTGAGTCACTTTCGGCGATCGGACTTCTTGCACACCGAATTCCTTGGCATTAAATCAGAGATCACATCCCCCTACAACGAGGAGGGAGAGAGCGTCGATCCGGTCCAAGCCGAGCGGATCGTGAGCCGGACAAAGGAAGAGCTCATCGCGCTCCGCAAAGCAGGCATCGAAGTTCCCGACGAAGTTCAGGCGCTCGACCAAGCCGGCGTGTCGACCGGAAAACGCCCGGGCGGAACAGGGAGAGGCGACTACGGCGGTGATGTCATCGAGACTTGTCAAAGATACGCACGGCTCGCACTCGCGCTCTGTCGTAACGCGGAGTTCGACGTCATCCACGCCCACGATTGGATGACCTACCCCGCGGGCATGGCCCTGGCGCAAATCACGGGAAAGCCGCTCGTCGCACACATCCACTCGACCGAGTTCGACCGCTCGGGTGAGCACGTCAATCAAGCGATCTACGACATCGAGCGCCGCGGGATGCACGCGGCTGTGCGCGTTATCGCGGTATCGATGCTGACAAAGGGCATCTGCCAAGGAAAGTATTCGGTGCCTGCCCACAAGATCCGTGTCATCTACAACGGTGTGGAGAACAATGGAGCCGAAAGCGCGATCTTCGGCGGGCGGCGAATCGAAGCCAAAGATAAAATCGTTCTCTTCCTCGGACGCATCACCATGCAGAAGGGGCCGGAGTTCTTTGTCCACGCGGCTCGGAAGGTACTCAGCAAAGAACCGAACACAAAGTTCCTGGTTGCCGGGTCAGGAGATATGGCGCGGCGCATGATCGAGCTTGCCGCCGAACTCGGCATCGGTCACAAGGTCCTGTTTACAGGCTTCCTTCGAGGGGATGATGTGAAACGCATCTTCCGCATGGCCGATTGCTATGTCATGCCTTCGGTCTCCGAGCCGTTCGGCATCGCTCCGCTCGAAGCCATGGCCAACGGCACACCCACCATCATCTCCAAGCAATCAGGCGTCAGCGAAGTGCTCCAGAACGTGCTGAAGGTCGATTTCTGGGACATCGATGAGATGGCCAACAAAATCGTGGCCGTGCTGCGCCATCCGCCGCTGCGTCAGATGCTCACCGAGCATGGATCGATCGAG
>JBCDAP010000032.1:0-8852 GCA_039185335.1 Planctomycetota bacterium
CCGACGACGAGTACACCGTTCCGATCGGCAAGGCCAAGGTCGTCGAAGAAGGCGAAGACCTCACCGTCGTCACCTGGGGCGCAACCACAATCCAGTGTCTCGAGGCGATTGACTCGCTGCCGGAAGACCTCTCGGTCGAACTGATCGATCTTCGCACGATCTCGCCCTACGACGCGGACACGATCTGCGAATCGGTCGAAAAGACCGGCCGTTGCGTCGTCGTGCACGAAGCCCCAAAGACCTGCGGCATGGGTGCCGAGATCGCGGCCATGGTCCAGGAGCGTTGCTTCCTTCACCTCGAAGCCCCCGTCCAACGCGTCGCTGGTTTCGACACGATCATGCCGTTCTACAAACTGGAGCTGGACTACCTGCCCGATGCGAAGCGGGTCGAGCGGGCGATCATGGCAACAGTGGGATACTAAGCAGAACCTTACCGTGGTCTCCTATAGGATGATTGTCTTGCAAATCCTGCTCGAATCATCCACAAGGAACGAGGACCGATGACCCAAGAAGCCGTACAAGCCGCTCTGTCCGTGTATCGCCACAAGCTTGGCTCGGGTGACGGTTCGTCTGAGATCATCACGATTTCAGACGGAACATTCGAAATCCCGCCCCAAGCGTTGGCGATCAATCAGTCCGAGAGTGACATCACGGCTTACTTGGCTTCGCGCGGGCTCTCGACAGAAGTGGTCACCAATCCGCTCAACGTCGTGCTGGTCCGTACCGGAGATCGACTTGTCCTGATCGATTCGGGGCTTGGAGCGGTCGATGCGTTCGGCCCGACCGCTGGCAAGCTGTTCGATCGCCTTGCATCCGCGGGGCTCGATGTCAGCCAGATCACCGACCTGGCTTTGACCCATCTGCATCCCGACCACGCGGCGGGCGCCGTGCAGGCGCAAGAAAAAGGACTGCTGTCCGATTCGGTCCGCATGCATGTCTCTCAGGCAGAGCTCGATTTCTGGAGTGGGGACACAACGGGTGCGTTTTCGGATCACCCGAGCGGTGCCGGGACCGGCGAGTTCATGACCGATTGTGCGCGCGGGTTCATCTCGACTTTCGACGGGAAGGTCAACGCATTCGGTGACTCCGACACGATCGTCGCGGGCATCACCGCGAAGCTGACACCAGGGCACACGCCCGGACATGCCGCGTTCGCGATCGAGAACGGCGGCGCACGGTTCATGTTCCTCGGCGACGCGTTGAATGCTTCGCACTTCGCGAATCCGGGTTGGCACTTCTTCTATGACATCGATCATCCCCTGGCAGAAACCACACGCCGGGCTCTTCTTGAAGAGATCGCAGACTCCGGCACGCTGATCTCTGCAGCGCACATGTCGTTCCCGGCCCTCGGAACCGTCTCGAAGGACGGTGGGGCGTATCGATTCAATCCCATCACGTGGGCGTATTGAGCCCTACCATTCACCATCAGCAAGAGCATCCACGACGAGACCATCATGGCACACACTTCATCCGATCCGAATGTATTCATCCTTCCTGACCTTGGTGAAGGTGTCCACGAGGCCGAGTTGATCTCCTGGAAAGTCAAGCCGGGCGATCACGTCGAGGAGCACGACATCATTGCCGAGATGGAAACTGACAAAGCGCTCGTTGAGGTTCCCTCTCCACGTGCAGGCGTGATTAAGCAACTCTTCGGTGAAGTCGGTGAGATCCTGAAAGTCGGAAACGTGGCTTGGACGTATGAAGGTGCGGGCGATGTTGCTGGGCAGCAGGGCGGAGGCGGTGCGCCTCCGCCACCGGTTTCTGCCGCCAATGAAGTGATCGCGGAAGCTGAGGTCGAGGAAGAGCGTGAGGACGCCGGAACCGTGGTCGGATCGGTCGGCGGCGAGATGCGCGGAGTGAGCGCTGGTGATGGCAAAGCGCTCGCCACTCCGAAGGTTCGACGGATCGCACGGGATCTTGGGGTGGATATCGACGCGGTGAAAGGATCGGGGATCGGTGGACGCGTCACCGAGAAAGACGTGCGTGCTGTCGCGACGAGCGGCGCCGCTCCCGCGGCTCCTGCCCCAGCCCAAGCCCCGGCACCTCAACCAACACCGGCGAACAACGGTTCAGCCGTCCAAGCTCCCAATCTGGCAACGAGACGTGGCGAAGTCGAAGCGCCGGCAGAACGTCCAGCGGTTCTTGTCCCGCACACGCACGGCGAGCAGCGCCTCCCGATGCGCGGGGTTCGTCGCACGATCGCCGCACGCTTGCGTCAGTCCGTGGACACCGCGGTGCACTTCTCGGTGATGGACGATGCGGATGTGACCGAGATCGATGCCCTGCGTTCGAAACTGCAGAAGGCAAGCGGCGAGAAGCTGAGCTACCTCCCGTTCGTGGTATCGGCGATGTGCCGAGCGCTGAAAGAGTTCCCGATGCTCAACGCGACCGTGGACGACGACGCAAGCGAGATCGTGCGTCACAATGTGGTCAACATGGGTATCGCGGCGGACACCGAGCAAGGCCTGAGCGTGCCGGTGATCCCCGACGCCGATGCCCTCGGCATTCTCGAGATCTCCCGCCATGTAGCCGAGCTCGCGGCGATGGTGCGGGATCGCTCGATCCCACGTGAACGCCTGAGCGGTTCGACCTTCACGATCAGCAATGTCGGGAGCTACGCGGGCAAGTACGCTACGCCGATCATCAACTACCCCGAAGTCGGCATCCTCGCGGCGGGGCGGGTATTCGAAGGCGTCATTGCTGACCGTGGAGCAATCCGGGTGGCCAAGCTCATTCCGCTCAGCCTGACGTGCGATCACCGCTGCGTGGACGGCGCCGATGCTGCCCGATGCCTCGCGCTGGTCAAGGAACTGATCAAATCACCCGAATCGCTGCTCGAACCGGCACGAGGGTGAGCCGAAAACGATAGCCACTCGAAACCGCAATGCAGGAGTGAGACGTGTTCTGGAAACGGAAGAAGAAGCAGGATTCGGATCCGGAACGCGACCTCACGAATGAGCACTTTGATCCTGCGCAAGCCGCCTCGGTGGCTGGCGAGAAGAATGCTTTGGATCTAGCGCACGAGGCGGTGGTTGCAAACCCAAGCCGAGAAACAGAACTGGCGTTCTGGCGCGAGATCTTTGCGATCGATTCGTGGCATTTCATCGGTCCATCAGCGGAGGATACGCAACGGATTATTGCCTCGGGCGATGCATCCGTCCCCCTTCTCACGTTTCGGCGAGAAGACGGAACTCGGTTTGCCTCCGTGTACTCTTCGAGTAGCCGCGCATCCGATGCCATGGTGAGCAACATGAAGGAACGGGGAGAAGAGCAAGGCTTTTCGACAGTTCAACTTTCCGTGTCCGATGCACTCGTCAGGCTCTGTGCTATGTACGAAGATCGGGAAAAGCCGGTCCGCGATGCCATGTTCGATGACGTACCTAATGGTTTGCGCGGGTATGGAACACAGGCCCCGGGCTTGGTGAGCATGTACAATTATTTTGTTGGTATACCGCCGCAAAGATGCTTCGGTGTTATGTGCGCCGCAGCGCGCGAAGGACGACACTCGCGTCTGTTCCGTGACGCGTATCGCATGTTATGGGCGTTCGATTCGGTCTGGATGGCGGTGATGCCGGACGAGCGCCCTGCACTTGTCCAGAACAATGACCAGAAGCTGTACCTGCCGGTGTTCACGGATCGTGCGCACGCCGACCAGTTTGGCAAAGGGCCCGGCGCGGCACGGATTATGCCTGTCCGCCCCGAAGAGTTTGGCGATCTGGACGAAGGCATCCGCAAGTCACTCAGCGACCGATTCGCATCGATTGTGGTGAATCCGATGACTTCTGCGCTCGGGATCAACATTGATCAATTCCTCAAAGCCCTTGATCCCGAGCAAGAGGACGCCTCCTCAGCGAGCACCACGTAACGGGCTCTTCATTCGGCACTTCCTTTTGCAGCTCCTCCGGGCAATGGGGAGTAGCTCATATCGGATAAGCGCGGGCGTTCCAGAAGAGTGAAGAGAACAAAGTTCACAAATAGCGGGTCCTTGGTGAGCCCGAGATGATTCGAGGTCAAGAACTGGATCGTGTCGAAGCGAACAGGTGATCGAAGACGAGGCCTGTATGGTTGCCCTATCCGCTCGTCCATCAAAGTGGAAGCACGGGTGACCGTGTTATCGCCTGGTGCGTATGACTGGACAGACAGCGTGCCGGTTTCGGGATTGACTGACAGCACGTCGGGCGTTGAGTGGCTGTCCCCCGCAATAAGATGGATTTCTGTCCCGGCAGGCAACACGGCAGGAACGTCGAGCGCACGATGCAGTTGCTCCGCTCGAGCGAGGGACTTGTTCAGATGGTCCTTCGCAACACGCCGGCGTTCACCAGATGTCTCAACCTCGGGCAAGAGCTGAGCCAAGAACCGGTCTTGTTCTGGATCCAGGAGTCCCCACTCCAGATCCTCCCACGTCTGCGTTCGGAACAAATCGATAGGCTCGCGTGTTTCTCTATCAATAACCCGCTTATGGCGTGTTCGTGGGAGCAGCTGATAAATTGCTGGCATGGTGCCGAGCACAGCGGGCCGGTATGTCGGCGTGAGGAGAGGCACAAAGTTCACTCCCTTGGCCAGTTGTTCTAGAGCGAACACCGAACCGCCTGACGGGGTGCCGATAAGGATGGCGTGCTCGACGTGCTGGGCGCCTTCCCAATCGAGTTCGGGGAGCGAGCCATCGTCGGGGAGCAGGTCAGGACCGTAGCGGAGGTAATACCGCAGCACCAAGCCGCCCATAGAGTGGGCCACGATGTCGACCTTTGCCGTCGGTACTGGCTGGGCTTGCTTTGCAGAGAGCACCATTTCGTGAAGCAGCGCTGCTTGTTCGGCAACATCTCGGCGCCAGTCGTAGGGGAATTGGAAACACGTGTAGTGCGCTCCGGCATAATCGACATACCCCCCCGCTTCTCCAACGGTCTCGTCGCGATATTCGCCCGCGGCGAGCGTTTTCAGAATATCGACGTACGCCGCGAACTCGACACCTTGGATGATCGTGATATCAACAGTGAGGTTGTCGAGCACCTCGGTGGCGACAATCTCATCGTGCAAGTCCGAGAGCGGCTTACCTTGCTCCATCGGTAACGCGACCAAGCGAGCGCCTTCGGCGGTGTCGGCGTCAGCTGCACCGTAGACGAACGATCCCCAGATCGGCTGCTCCGATTCTGGATGGACGAGCTTCGAGCCCAAGATGCCGGGGATCACGATCACTGGGTTGCGGTCATCCCCGATGTTCTGAGCGGCTTCGTTGTAAATCAGCCCGATGTTCGGACTCGGAGGCGAACTGATACAGCCAAAGGGAGAACACAACAAAGAGCAGAAGATCACTCCACATAACCATTGACATTTGATTCGATGTGACATGTTCAATCCGGGAAGATCATCGATCTCGTTCCGCCCGTGCGAAACCGCTTGGGTTCATTTTACTGCAGCGAGATCACAAAAAGTTCATAAAAAAGAGCAGACGCTGCATTGTGCGCACAGAGCAGGTCGTTGTGATGCACTATTACAACGCTATGACCGAAGGCATTTTGGGAGTCGGTTTGTGCGCACATGATCGTAACAGTGCAGCGCTGCAAATCGACGAATCGCTCCGGGCATTCCGACAGCGGTGAATCCCGGATGCCCTGTGGCGGGGTACGGTCCGCCGTGATTCATTGCAGGTGAAACGGTGACACCAGTTGGCATTTTATCGTTAAGCAGGCGACCGCATCGAGCTCGCAATAGCGGAGCAATGCGTTTGTAATCATCGTCGTCTGAGCCATCCTGATCCGAATACACCGTTGCGGTTAATGATCCTTCCAATGTTCGCGCGATCGTGATCATCTGCTGAATATCTTCTGCCACAACAGCCAATCCGATCGGACCGAATGCTTCGGACTGCAACGTTTGCGTGTTCGAGAGAAACTGTTTTGCCGTGCATCTCAGAAGCATCGGGTAAAAGTAAGCCCCTGTCTGCTCGGATCGACGATCATTCGAAACGAAGGACGCGCCGCCTGAAAGAAGCTGTTCGATGACCGAGACCGCGTTCGCTGCGAGTGATGCAGCAAGCATCGTTCCGGCATCTGATCCATCGAATCGTTGTGCGATGCTGTTGAGAACGAGTTCCGTGTTGTCTGACTTTGGAAGCACCAGAAGACCAGGGCTTGTGCAAAACTGCCCAACTCCGAGGGTGCAAGAATTGTAGTAGTCATCGATCAATTGTTCGGAGTGATTCGTTAGTGCCCCGGGGAGAACGAATACAGGGTTGACTGCCGACATTTCGAGATAGGCAGGCGTTCCGCCGTCATCCGCGGCATTCTTCAGCGCGAGACCTGCACGACGAGAACCTGTAAAGGCCAGCGCCCCGAGGCGGCGATCACCTGCAAGGCGCAATCCGTCCTCGGGCTTCACGTCATAGACAAGCTGCACAACTGACTGTGGCAGACCTGAGTCCGCCGCGGCTTCTGCCGCAAATTCACCCAAAAGGCGAGTAGTGCTCGGGTGAAGCGGGTGCGCTTTGGCGATGACAGGGTTCTGAGCCGCGATCGCGGCCGCGAAGTCGCCCCCGGCGATCCCGTTATAAGCAAAGGGGAAGTTGCTCGGCCCGATGACCAGCACCGGAGCACCTAGCGGTCCCATGCACGAGGCAATGCTTGCCTCGTGATCAATCTTTGCTTCACGCCATGATTCTTGCTCTGCTGCATCTGCCGCCAATCTCAGTTGGAGGATCGTTCGTGGGATCTCCATCTCGATCAAACGGGGTGAGATAGGCAACGCTGTTTCGAGGTGCGCGATGTCAGCTAATCTTGCTGCATTGGTTTCAATCCGATCCGCGTACCCACGCAAGAACGCAACCACCAAGGACGAATCGATGCTGAACATCATCTCGGCGGCCTCGACACCAGCTTGCAAGGCCCTTTCGAGCTCTAGCGCATTCGAGATAGGGTATTCATCTGCGAGCGTCTGGCCGCTTGAGGGATCAATTGCCTGAAAAACGCCCAAGGGTTGATCGCTCTGCTTCCACTCACCTTCAATCAAAACTGGATGCACGATCTTCCTTTCTGGATTCACAGCAGGATTGACTCTGCGCGAAACAGCAGCATCCGCCGGCGCCTCTTTCTGAGCACAGAACATACCAAGGAAATCACAACTGATTGGATTGATCAGCCCTTGACCGCGCCCAGCTGGATTCCCTTGACCAGGTAACGCTGAAGGAAGATGAAGATGATGATCGGGGGAATCATCGCCATGAGGGATGCGGCCATGAGTGCCGGCGTCTCCGTGCCGTACGTCGAATCGAACGCTCGCAAAGCGATCGGCAGCGTTCGTAGGTTGTCGTCCTTAATCAGAACGAGCGGCCAGAAGAACGAGTTGTAGTTGCCGAGGAATGTGAAGATCGTGAGCACGATCAGGCCGGGGCGTGAGAGGGGGAGGATTACATCGAGGAAGATGCGAACGGATCCTGCCCCATCGATCGAAGCGGCTTCGTCGAGCGAAGAGGGGATCGTGAGCATGAACTGCCGCATGAGAAAGGTCCCGTAGGCGGAGAAGGCAGCAGGAATGATCAATCCTGCGTAGGTGTTGAACATGCCAAGCCCCAAGATGACCGCAAAGTTGGGGACCATCAGGACAACACCCGGGATCATCATCGTGGCCAGGTAGAGAAGGAAGAGCTTGTCGCGACCCGGCCAGCGGACACGCGAAAACGCGAACGCAGCCATTGCGCTCGTCACGACCTGCAGCAGGGTCACCCAGCCGGCCACGAGGAAAGAGTTAAAGAACGCTTTGCCGAATTCGATCGTCTCGAAGACTTGAGGGTAAGCGACCGGGAATCGCAGACCAAAGAACTGAGTCTCCGTCGTTTTGACCTCTGGCGGTACCCCGAGGAGTGCGAGGCGGTCAACATCGGCAAGCCCTGAGAACGACAAGAGCACCTGCCAAAGAAACGGAAGAACAAAAGTCACCGCGAGAGCGATCAGAATCACAAAGCCGATGAGGCGCATCACTATCGAAGCTGTGCGCTCGAAAGATCGGCCCCGCTTCGAAGGAACAGCAGCAACCGATCTCACATGGTCATCCCTGGGTCGAGCTGGATCGATGGGAGCTTCACTCATTGGTCATCTTGCTCCCGAAGCGGTAGTTGATGACGGTCATGACGAAGATCAGCGCGAACATGATCCAGGCGACCGCGGACGCGAGGCCGAGTTGGAAATCATCGGTGAATGCGAGGTTGTAGATGTAGTAGGTCAGCACGGTGGTGTCGTACTCGCCGCCGGTCATGATGAGAGCCTGCTCGAAGCCTCCCTGCAAGCCTCCGATCGTGGACATGATCACGATGAAGAAGGTTGTTGGTGCCAGCTGCGGCCATGTGACATTGATGAATCGCTGCCACTGATTCGCGCCGTCGATATCGGCGGCCTCGTAGAGCTCGGGAGGGATGTTGGAGATGCCCGCGATATAGAGCAGCATGTTCGCGCCGCCGATGCCGAGCCAGACACCCATGATGATGAGTGCCGGCTTTGCCCAAGTCGAAGAAACCAACCACGCGGGAGGGTCAAAGCCATCGATGCCGGCATCAACAGCCGCTTGTGCGTTCGCGGGGAGGCTGAAAGCGACATACGCAAGCCCGAGCACGACCGCAAGAAACGTCACGAGCAGCGCGATGCGTCCCAGGAACGAGGCAATCCCGGCCTCGCGATGCACCAAGCGAGAAAGACCGGTGGCGAGAGACAGGAAAGTGATCGCGGCACCGCCGACAATCAGAACAACAGACAACCCATGCCAAAGCACCGCGGGCGTGGCGATCACCGCGGTATGGATCCGATCGATCAACGGGTCAACCGCTGTGTTGATCAGCCCTCCATCAGGGCGGTAAAGAGTCTTCCAGA
>JBCDAP010000033.1:0-8737 GCA_039185335.1 Planctomycetota bacterium
CAATGAGGGGGAATTCACGCTTGCCGAGGGTGGCCTAAAGGGGTTGATTGGTGTTGAGTTGGATTTTCTTGGGGATTCGGATCCTGTCGAAGCGGTGCTTCGATCTGAGGCGTCCGCCGAGCTTCTTGAAATGGCAGGGAAGAGAGGATGAGATGAGTTCGGGTGGGCGTCCAGGGTTGGAGTTTTTTCTGCAGGATGCTTTGACGCTGGCTCCGAAGCTGTTGGGATGCACGCTTCATCATGTGACGCAAGAGGGTGAGCATCTCGCAGGGCGGATTGTCGAAACCGAGGCGTATCCTGGAGGAGAAGATCGGGCTTCGCACACGTTCGGCGGGCGGCGGACAAAGCGAAACGAGGTGATGTACTCAGCCGGCGGGCACGCCTATCTCTATTTCGTGTACGGGATGCACACCTGCTTCAACGTCGTGTCGGGGGAAGAGGGTGACGGGGAAGCGGTGCTTGTTCGGGCGCTGGAGCCTGTCCTTGGAATCCACGTAATGGAGCGGAATCGCAAGGTCGAAGAAGCGACCAAGTTGTGCTCGGGACCCGGAAAGCTTTGTCAGGCGCTCGGTTTGGCCCTCGATAGCAATGGCGAAAACCTCTGCGAGTCCTCACGGATCTGGATCGAGGCAGGTGATGTTGCTGATACGGAAACTCTCGTGTGCACTCCTCGGATCGGGGTAGGCTATGCGGCAGAATGGGCGGTTTTCCCCTATCGGTACGTGATTCCTGAGAGTTCGCACCTCAGTACCAGAAATGGACTGAAAGCGGAAAAATCAAGGCTATAGTCCTGATAGGGCAAGAGCCGAAAATAAAGCCTTGAGACTATTTGTTCTCTCTCATGGAGTTTGGTTCATTGCAATCTGGTAGATCACTTTTCGAATGAGTTGATTGTGGGCAACGAGATCGCACTCATCTGGCCAATGCTTAGGGACAAGAACCTCCCTTATCCTCCCCGCGCTTACTCTGTTGTCCAGCTTGGGCTCAGGCGTGCCGTGGAGCAGGTTTATGATGTGGACGAAGCCCGCTTGATGGGTGATCGCCATGTGACGGGGCAGGATCTTTGCCTGGGTATTCGTGATGTCGCGATCGAACAGTTCGGGCCACTTGCGAAAGCGGTGCTCGAATCCTGGAACATCAGCCAGACGTCGGACTTTGGGAATATGGTTGAAGCGCTGGTTGAGGCCGGGCTTTTCCGGATGAGTGACCGGGACTCGTTCGAGGATTTCTGCGACGTCTATGACTTCGATGAAGCCTTTGGATGTGAACTCGATGTGACCAGCCCTGCCGCCTGAGGTTTCCCCTGAGCAATCAATCGGCCCGGATTCCGAGTAACCTGCCGCGATGACGCAGAGCACTCGAGAGTTCGAATCCAAGCGTGATGGGTGGACGAGTTTGCACCTTTGGCAGATTCAGCCGCTGCGCGATGTGTTGCTGATCGGGACGATTGTATTTTTGGTTTATCTGGGATCGAAGTTGGCGCTGGTGACTGTGCCGTTGTTGCTTGCGGTGCTGATTGCGTACATCGTCGAGCCGGTGATCCGATGGTTGGTGAGCTTTGATCGCGTAACGCGGACCCGTGCGGCGTTGATCCTCATTGTTGGGATCGGATTGACGATTGTTCTGCCGGTAGCCGTGGGTTCGGTTTTCGCTGTTCGGTCTGCGATCCAGTTCAGCAACAACACCATCACGAACCTGGTCACACTCGCGGAGGCAGTTGATGAAGATGCGAGCGATGGGCCGAGCGAGCTTTCGCGTGAAGACGCGCGATCCGAGCTTCCGAATGATGCCTGGCGATCTGTATCGGATCGGATCATCGAAGCACGCGATTCGATGACGGGGATTGAGGTATACGGCGAAGCAACTGAGGGTGTGCAAGCCGTCGAAGCACCCTGGGTTGAGCGAGCAATTGTTGAATCGATTGATCAGCTGGGTGTCTGGGCGAATGAAAACCGCGCGGTGCTGTCTGGGCAGGCGATCGAGACCATCGCGGGGTTTGCGCAGCAGATAATCGGGATCGCGGTTTCGATCGGTTCGTTGTTGTTTTCTGGTTTCCTTACCGCGTTCTTTTTCTTCTTTATTTGCACGGGGTGGGCTCGAGTCACGGAATGGTTCAGCTCGCTGATTCCGAACGCACGGCGTGATCGTGTCTTGGAGATCGCGAAGAAGATGGACGGTGCGATTTCTGGGTTCATTCGCGGACGCGTCACCATCGCCATCATCCTCAGCATTCTGTTCACGATCGCCTATTCGCTGATCGGGGTGCCCGCTGCGATCGTGCTGGGTTTGTTGATCGGCGCGCTCTCGGTCTTTCCTTATCTGGCGATTGTTGGCGTGTTCGCGGCGGTCATACTGATGTTCCTCGATCCAGCGGAAGGCATCCGCGGCACCTGGTGGTGGATTCTGGGGGCGCCGGCGATTGTTTACTTCGTGCTGCAGACCCTCGATGAGTACGTACTCACGCCCAAGATCGTGGGCAAGACGACGGATATGGATACTCCGACCGTCTTGTTTGCTTCGTTCGCGGGTGGAGCTCTCGCTGGGATTTATGGGTTATTGGTTGCGATTCCGATCGCGGCGTGCTTGAAGATCGTGTTGTCGGAGATCTTTTGGCCTCGCGTCCAAGCATGGGTGAAAGGGGAGGTGGTGGATCCGTTGCCGATCGATGGTGGCCGGGGCTCGAGTTCGGCGCAATAAAGAAGCCGGCGGGGCACAAGCGCATCCTCCTCGCGCTGGTAGCCTCACGCCGGCCTGGTCTGTTGAGAGGCTTCTTGGCCTCTCGTTGCCCTGACTGTGATGTTCGGCGCTGTCGAAGCCCACCTTTGACAACGTCGAAAGCCGGGCGTTGCAACTTCTCTCCGGAGCCGCACGACCGAATCAGAGTTCACAGTAACTGTATTTGACAGGATATCCCCAACGAAATTCTGGATTTTCTACAAAAATCTGAGTGTTTGGGTCACGTTGTTTACGCGGCGCCGGAATCGGAGAGAAGGCTCAGGTCACCCTCGATGATCTGGTTGGCGATATCCAGCAGGCGTAGGCGATGGCTCCGAGCTTTTTTCTGCATCGCGGCATGAGCATCCGGCTCTGACATTCCGGTGGATTCGATCAGTTTCCACTTGGCCTGCTCGACCGTGCGGCGTTCGACGAGAGAGCGTTCGAGCTGCTCTATGCGAGCACCTTTCGCCATCATTTCGGAGGCTTTCGACCAGGCGATGCAGATCGAGACGCGGAGGTTTTCTGTGGAGACCGGCTTGAGCAGATAGCCAAAGACGCCGGTTTCTTGGGCCTGTTCGATGTATTGCGGGTCGGAGTACGCCGTGATCATGACAGATGGGATCTGGCATTCCTCCCAGATCTCTGAAGCGACCTGGAGCCCATCTTTTTCGGGCATCCGGATATCGAGGATGAGCAGGTCAGGTTTGTGTTCGCGGGCGGCCTCGAGGGCAGAAAGGCCGTCTGCGTACAGGCCGATCACGTCATAGCCGAGGGAGCTCAGACTTGAGCTCAGGCCTGTGGCCATCAGGTGTTCATCGTCGGCGATAAGGATTCGCTGTGGGTGTAAGGGCGTTGACATGCTGTAGGCAAAATGATCACTAATGAAATAACTCTCACTGGGCTCACGGTAACAAATCTGTAGTCTATTTTTCTGTCTATGGCAAGACAGAATGCTTGTTAGTCGAGCCAGTCCTGGGCTGCAAGGCGCTCTGGAACGTAGGTTTCAGTGACGTAGCTGATCCGCTTCGAGATCAGGCCTTCAACCTCCATTTTGAAACCATTACTCAGCATTTTTTTGATCTCGAGCTGCCACGGTTTTTTCTTCTCGAACCAGGGATATTCTGCGATCTGTTTCGCTCGCGTGACGTCCCGATCGTTGATGGGGAGCTTGAAATCTGCCGGCAGGTCGCAGGCTTCGTAGTCCTTCGAGCGGATGCCGAGGAACTTCGCTTCTGGGATGGCAAGACGCTCGGATTCGAAGGCGAGGGAGATCGAACCCTGCTTGATCACCGAGTAGATGTAGTGTCCCCAAGGGTCGCAATCGAGGAGGCAGATCACGGGTAAGCCGTGCTCTTCGTGCAGACGCTTCAGCATGCGGCGCACCCCACGTGTAGGTTGCCCTGATCCTTCCGTCAGGATGCAATTGTGCTTCTCCCAGAAGCGGTCTTCATTAAAACGCTGCCAGACCGTGTCTTTCTCGACATGGAGTATGAAGTCGGCCTTCACATCTCGGAATTGGATGACTCCTGGTTCACAGATCGAAGGAATGGCGTAGCCGCCCGATCCCATTCGGCGGCAATTGATCTCGTCGCCGGAATCGATGACGGTGATGTTGCCGACCATGGTGCCGCGCTTCTTGGCAAACACGTGCAGCTCTTCACGAAGAGCACCCATGATGACCTCGAGGTCTTCGAGGATGGCGTCTGATTCGCTCTGCTCGTCGAACTTGCGTTCTTTGGTGCCCTCGATGGCACCGGTGGCGGCGTAGAACACACCACGGAGCGAGCTGGTCTTCTGTTCCTCGATCAAGTCTTTGATGGACTTCGACAAAACGATCGTCTGCATGAACTTTCGCGCGGTCTTGAGATCAAACAGTGGGCGGTCGGCTGTGTTGCCGCCCATGCGCAGGATCTTGGCCCTCGTGTCATACGACGTGTTCGAGAGCGAACGCGAAGGGACATCGAAGTTGGGATCGCGTTTGGCATTGGCAGCTTTGACGACCTCTTGAGCCAGCGTCTGGATCGATTTGAGGGTCTTGGCATCGGTGTCCTTGGCAGAGACTTTTCGCGTGCCGGCCTTCTTTGTGACCTTCTTCTTCTGAAGCTTTTTCTTGGTTGTGGGTTTCTTGGCCATGATTTGTCAGTCTTTGTGTTTCTGGTCGCGGCGTATTCCAGGTCCACCATAACGGAGTCATGAGGGGGTTGATGTGGCTATATCCCGTATCAGGTGGTCATTTGGAGACAATGCAGTTCACGGAGGATGTTTGTTCTTGCGCGCTGTTCATAGCGGTCGGCAGCTTTGGCAGTGTGGAAGATCTTGGGTTTCTCGAGGAAGGATTTCATCATCTCCATCCTCCCCTTTGCGAACTCGCGATCCGGCACGTGTGACCACTCTTGGCGTATGTCCTTGGCGTACTGGTCGTACAACGCCTCATCGGCGCCAAGGATCGACAGATCAGCGTCAACAACAAGCTGATCGATCGGATCGTGCGGTGTTGTTTGATGCGCTGTTGCGAGAATCGCTTGTTTGGTGGTGTTCGCTTGCTGAGTATCGAGCCCGAGTACGGTAGCGAATGAAACCGCGATCTCAGCGCTAGCGGTTTCGTTGTTCGGCGCGCCGGGGACGTAGATGCAGTCGTGGAACCAGATGGCGGCCACTGCCTCGAGCGGTTCATTGCCTTCAGAGATCTCGTTGAGCGATTCGAGGCACGCCTTGATGTGATCAAGATTGTGATACGCACGCTGAGGGACAGCATGCAAGTGCTCGATCAGTTCAAAAACTCCGTCTCTGACGGGCAACCGTTCTCGCCATCTTTCGCCCATGGTCATGGCTATTTCTCCAAAGCCTTGATGGGTCATGTGCGTTTCTTTCGGACTTTCTTGATTACTCTCTTCTTTTTCTTTTTTCCTCTTTGTACCGGCGGGTCCTGATCCGCAAAGAGGGTTGCGGTTTCGCTGCTGCTTGAGCTTTCCTTTGCTTCCGCGATCGCCTCGAGATCCAGATCGGCTCCCGAGCTTATCTCGGCCTGAAGAGGCTCCGCGTTTTCGTTTCTCTCTTCAACAGTTCGGATCATCACCCCGTCATCTTTCGCAAGCGAGTCTCGTTTGCCGACTACCCGGCCCTCTTCGTCGAGCTCTTGGTCGAATTCTTCCGTTTTTCGTTGGGCGACATCCATGAGCTGCGTGTAGAGCTTCTCTTGATCAGCGCCCGTGATGTGATGAGCGGCTTTGGAGATCTCGCCGATATACCGAAGGAAGACGCCTCGGCGCTCGCCGGCTTTCTTCATGCGTTGGCGCCGGCGCATGTAGATACCAAGCTTGCGGCCGCATTCCTGCAGCGCGAGCTTCATTTCCTTGCGGATCTCGTCATAGTCCGCAATCGCTTCCTTCGATTCGCTGGTGAATGGCACCCAGACCGAAGCCATGTGGATCATGATCACCAGAGGCCCAACGGGCAGGGCGCCACGCGGTTGCTGGAGCGAGTAGTTCTTCCAGGCGGTCTCGGTAACCGCTTTGAACGAGGAGCACGCCGATTGCTGGTATTGCAGTGGGACGCGGTTGGCGAATCGGAAGACTTGAGCGGATTCGTCTCCGGGCAGGTCCCCGCCGAACGCGATGCCGGCTTCGATCAAAAATGGTCGCCCTCGATAAACAGAAGGCGGTCTCGAACTCGCGGCGATGAACTCGGGCTCAAGACCCTGCTCTAGCCCCTTCAGGAGTGTCTTCACGCCGATGGGAGAGAGGCAGTTCGTGGGAGGAGCCATAACCTTGGCGCTCTGCATCGCCTCGTACATCTGCTCAGCCGCATGGTGGTCGACGGTTTTTACCCATGAGTTCGGCGTGAGCTTGGCCGCCTCGGTGATCTCCTTGGCGATCTTGGGGCCGATCCGGCAGAACTCTTTCCCGAAGAACCCGCCGAGCTGGCGGTGCTCGGTACGCTCGATCATGGAGATAAGCGTTCCGAGCTCGATCCCATGAGGGTGAGGCTTGATCTCTTCAGGAAGCTCAGGAAGCTCTTCGACCGCTCGTGTGTACACGACCTTCGTCCCCTCTGGCTCGGCAGAGGTGGGAGGCGTGATATATGCAAACGAAGCGTGGGGGTTAGCGATCGCAGAGAGCTGGACGTATTCATCGACGGAACGTTTTCCGGTAAAATACGCTCCTTTCATCTCAATCTCGATGCGCGTGCCGTGTCCTTCGGGGAAGAAGTGATCGTCCTCAGGATGCTCCGTCTCAGAGACAACGTCGGCTTTGTTCTTCGACGTATCCATTTTGAGAATGACCTCGTGGGCGGGTTTGCGCTTTGAGGTTTTGGAAATGATCTTGACGGGCTTGCCGGTCGTGATGAGCCCGTACATGCCGGCAGCGGAGATGCCGATGCCCTGCTGGCCGCGCGACATTTTGAGGCGGTGGAACTTGGACCCGTAGAGCAGCTTGCCGAAGATGTTCTCGATCTGCCTGCGGACGATTCCTGGCCCGTTGTCTTGCACAATGACCTTGAAGCGATCGCCGCCGGCCTCTCCCTTTTTTCCGTCCTTGCTCTTCTTTTTGCCTTCCTCACCTTGTTCGGTGGGTTTAGCCGAGGCGAATTGCTTGATCGGCTTGCCCTTCGAGTCAAGTTGCTGGAGCTCAACCAGGATGTCGGGGAGGATGCCGGCTTCCTCACAAGCATCGAGCGCGTTGTCCACTGCCTCCTTGACGGCGGTCAATGTGGCTTTCCGCGGGTTGTCGAAGCCCAGCAGGTGGCGGTTCTTCGCGAAGAACTCGGAGACCGAGATCTCGCGCTGCTTGGCAGCCAGAACCTCAGCGGTCACGCGGGGTTTGGATGACGATTGGCGTTTCTTAGCCAAGGCACACTCCGATAGGGGGCATCAGGGAGAAAGGAGCCAAGATAGCCAATGCGGCGGAATGAGTGGCTCGCTCGTTCGGGTTGCACCTGACAAAGTGTGAAGGATTGCATGGAAAGATGGATAAACGTGAAACAGCAGTGAGGAAATGAGCAATCTTGCACACTCTGCTCGACTCCTCGCGAGAGGAGCGTAATGTTGGACTGGGAAACGGCGGCCACAGGGTGCCGCCGGATAGATGCGTCCAAACATTTGATGAAGAGAGATTCATATGAAGACTGCCTTTGCTGTTGCCTTGGTTGCTGGCGCTGCCGCTGCTGCGAATGCTGCTGTTGTTGCTTCCTGGAGCGCGGATGACGTCGATGACGCCGCTTCCAGCCCGGCTCTGACCGCTGATGCCAACGTGACCGCGCTCGACCTGACGCGCGGCCCCGGTATTTCGATCAACACCGCTGGTAGCACGTTCAACAGCCGCAACTGGACCGATGGTGACCTTGCAGCAGCCGTTGCCGATGGCGATTTCCTTTCCTTCGGCGTCACGGTTGATGCTGGCTACCAACTCGACCTCACCACCCTCGACATCCGCTTGGATCGTTCCGGTACCGGTCCTGATGACTTCGCGATCATGCTCTGGGGCGGTGACCTCGGATCCTCCACCACCGTCTTGACTCACGATTACCAGGACTCTGGTTCGGGTGTGACCTTCAATGACGTTGATCTCACCGGCCTCGGTACCCTCACCGGCACCGTGGAGTTCCGCGTTTATGCCTTCAACGCCGAGAACACCACCGGCACCGGCACCTTCGATGTCGAGCAGCTCGTCTTCCCTGGTGATGACACCACCGGCATTGTCCTGAATGGCGATGTTTCCCTTATCCCGACCCCCGGTTCAGCCGCTCTTCTCGGCCTCGCCGGCTTCGCCGCAGCCCGTCGCCGCCGCAACGGCTGAGTTCTTTTTTCAGTAAAGACCACAAAACCCGAGTTTACGCTCGGGTTTTTTGTTTGAAATTGGACCCTTAAAGGACGCTTTATCGAATATCTCCGAACTTTGGAGATTCGATGGAACGGTTACTTTTTTGTATAGAAAGCCTGGCTGCGCGGATGGTTTCGTGTCTCTGCGTGTTCTTCATCACCCCATGTGGGCTTTCCGGAGTGTGCTGGGCACAGTGCTGG
>JBCDAP010000034.1:0-8668 GCA_039185335.1 Planctomycetota bacterium
AGCGGATTATCTTGGTTCGCGGTCGACGATACCGAGAGCTTGCCCGATGAGTCGGTCGTGAGCCATGCCCATCCGGACCCGAAACGCGTTGCGCCGGCGTTAGCGAATGACTGCTTGAAAGAATCGAATCCTCCAAGGTCACGGTCGATCGCCGCTGCGAGATCTCCGCTTGGTGTCCCCCCGCCTTCGGGCGACATGCCGGTCCAGAACATCAGGTGGTTGAGATGACCTCCGCCGTTGTTGCGGACAGGACCTTGCTTGCCTTCGGGGAGCTTATCGATGCTTGCGACCACTTCTTCGATCGATGTGTTTGCATGATCGGTGTCCGCGAGTGCGTCGTTCACCTTGGCGATGTACGCCGCATGGTGCTTCCCGTGGTGGATCTCCATCGTCTTGGCATCGATGTGAGGTTGGAGGGCATCGAAGGCGTAGGGCAGATCGGGGAGTGAGTATGGCATCGGAACCTCCGTGGTGTTGTGTTTAGGGGTAACGAGGATAGGCGGCATACCGCACAAACGAAAGCGACGGAGACCGCCATATCCGTGGGTGTGTAGAGTATTGGAGTGCTTGAACTGCAAAACATCCACAAGTGCTACGGGAAAACCGAAGTCTTGCGCGGGGTGTCGATCACGGTTGAGCGCGGAGCCACGGTCGCGCTGATTGGCCCGTCTGGGTGCGGAAAGAGCACTGCGATCCGTATTGCGGTGGGGCTCGCGAACGCTGATAACGGAAATGTCATCTTTGATGGCGAATCCATGGGGCGAAAGCGGGACCAGTGGCAATCCCTCAGGCGTCGTGTTGGGTATGTCATTCAAGAGGGTGGGCTGTTTCCTCACATGACAGCGCGGGGGAACGTCACTGTGATGGCTCGTGAACTCCGTTGGTCGCATGCCAAGATCACCGATCGTCTCGACGAACTCGCGGCGTTGACCCATTTCCCAGCAGATGCCCTTGATCGATATCCCAGCGAACTCTCCGGCGGGCAAAGGCAGCGTGTTGCCCTCATGCGTGCGCTCATGCTGGATCCGGATGTGCTGCTGCTTGATGAGCCGCTCGGTGCTCTGGATCCGATGATCCGCTACGAACTCCAAGATGAACTCAAGTCGATCTTCGCAGCACTCGGCAAAGCGGTCTTGATGGTAACGCACGATCTTGCCGAAGCTGCGTTCTTTTCTGATCGCATTGTCCTAATGCGGGAAGGGATGATCGAACAGAGCGGTTCTTTCGAACATCTCAGGGATAAACCCACAACCGATTTTGTTTCCAGGTTCGTCACGGCGCAGCGAGGACACGAGCGCAATGGAAGTGGGGAGTCATGAAAACGAGAACGGTTGTCACAATCGGGATGATTGCCGGAGCACTCTTGTTCTTGGGCTTTCTGCTCAGTTCGCAAAGGGGTAATCGAGATTCTGCGGCCCCGATGATTGTGACGGGTTCGAAGATGTTCGCCGAGAGCCTGATCCTGGGCGAGCTGGCTGCGATCGCCGCACGCGAATCTGGTTACGAGGCGATCCACAACGGCAGCCTCGGCGGCACGGCAATCGTCTTTCGGGCACTCGAAGAAGGCGAGATCGATATCTACGCGGATTACACCGGAACGCTGATCTATGAGACGCTCGCGAACGAGGGAGTCTCGGACTTTGGATCGATGCGATCGGCTCTTGCCGTGCGTGGCATCGGGGTGACCGAGCCGCTCGGTTTCAACAATTCTTACGGCGTGGCCATGCTTGGTTCCCGCGCCGAAGAACTTGGGGTCAGAACAATCTCGGACTTTGCGAAGCTCGATCGCCCCACGATCTCGCTGACTCCTGAGAGCGCCGATCGAGCGGATGTGTGGCCGGGCATTCGTGAGACGTATGGCTTGCCGATCGAGGAGCCTACGATCCTCGCTCATGAGCTCTCGTATCGCGCCGTTGTCCAAGGCGAGGTCGATGCGATGAACGTGTACACGACCGACGCAAAGATCGCGGCTTTCGATTTCCGCGTGCTCGAGGATGATCGCAAACACTTCCGGGAGTACCAGGCGATTTATCTGTATCGATTGGATCTTGCCGAGCGCGCCCCGGGGGTGATCGAGGAACTCAACTCGTATGCGGGCTTCATTTCCAACGACCTCATGATCGAGCACAACTCGCTCGTCGAAATCGACGCAAGAGCCCCCGCCTTCACGGCCGAACAGCTCGATGCTTCCATCCGCGGGCGTGACGTTCGCGTGATCGATGAACTGACCATGACCCAAGTGCTCTGGAAGCGCACACAAGAGCATCTCTGGCTCACTGTGGTGTCGATGGCTCTCGCCACGATCATCGCACTGCCCGCAGGTGTGCTCGCCGCCAAGCGGCCCTCGATGGGCCTTGTCGTGCTCGGAATCGCGGGGGTGATCTTCACCATCCCTTCGCTCGCCCTTCTGGCGTTCTTTATCCGCCCGCTCGGGCTCGGGTCGCCGCCTGCGATCGCAGCTCTGACCGTCTACGCGCTTCTCCCGATGATCCGCTCGACCCAGGTTGGTCTGGCTTCTGTGGACCGCCGCCTCATCGAATCCGCAGAGGCCCTGGGCATGGGTTCAACTCGGAGGCTTTTCCTGATCGAGATCCCCATCGCCTCTCGATCCATCATTGCGGGCATCAAGACGGCGACCGTCATCACCATCGGTTTCGCCGCCCTTGGGGCTTTCATCGGCGCCGGTGGTCTTGGCGAACCGATCCTGACGGGCTTGCGCCAGAACCGCTTCGACTTGCTCTACGCCGGCGCGGGGTGTGCCGCGGCTCTCGCCCTTGCCGCACACGGGCTGTTCGATCTCCTCGAACGCTTGCTTATTCCCCGTGGGCTACGGGCGTGATCATTGGGTCCTGGAATATGCATCCCGCTCGCCCGCGGATGCCCGCCGACGAGTGTCAAGAATGCGCCGGGGAATAGGCTGGACCCGGATTGGGGTCTCGTGCGCAAAGACATGGCGATATTGAACCTCGGCCGCGCGATACGCGAAGTAAACGGGCATGGTCAGGGTGACGAATTCTGATCCTTCATAGCGACGAATGAGTCCTTCAGAGAAGCCCATCCGCTCCATAACTCGACGTGTCAAGAGAACCTTTGATCCGTCCGATTTCAAGAAACGGATCCGTACGCCGCGTGCGCCGAATGCCTCGGTGATCCAAACCGCTTCTGGATCTTCGAGAAGAGAAAGGCAACTGTCAGCCGAACTCGGGTCGCGACCGATCGCTCGTATGATGTTTCGCTCCATCTCCTGGTGGTTAATCCGAGAGAGATGAGGATCGATCAGTTCGATTTCCACGGAATGGATCGACCAGAAGTCGAGCGCCTCGAAGATGTCGATCCCCGGCTCGACCATCTCGGCAAGAAGCCTCTCGACCTTGCGAGGCGAGTATCGGCGCCAAGCGTCGTGAGGGACGATGTCTTTGGTGAGGTGGATGGGTTGATTCCGTTGTGTGACCGGATCGGTCAGCACAGCGCAATCGGTGTTGCTCGCCACAGTTTGCTCGGTGCCGTTGCGGAACACGATCACCGAACCAACGGTGTCAGCGGTGATCCAAGAGTCGAATCGGAGCAAATCTTGCTCTTCGATTGTTCGGTCGATCGGCGACTGGCACCCGCTGAGCACGAGGGCCGGCAGGATCGAGATCAGCACGAAAGCGATGGTCCGGATCGGGTTCTGGCACATGGGCAGATGTCTCCTGTTCGCGGCGATGTGCTGCGAGTGTAACCGGAGCTTCAATCCACCGAACGGAAGAATCTGGAGAACCTGGGCAGGAAGTAGTTCGAGTAGTCCAGCGAGATCGCCACCCGCCCTGAAGAGCCATAGATGTGCTCGATCGGGACCATGCCGTAGAACCGTGAATCGTTCGAGAGATCGCGATTATCGCCGATCATCAGGTATTCGCCATCCTCGAGCGTGTACTCAAACCTTCCGCGGACTAGACGCCTGTTCTGAAAGGCGGCTTTTTGCGCTTCGAAGTGATCTGTCCATCGTTGGATGGAGTGAGATTGTTTGGTGCCGTCCGCACGCGTGAGTGTTTCACGAAGAATCTCGAATTCGAGGCGCTCTGGTCCTCGCCCGCGGTTCACGGTCTTGGAATGCCGCTCGATCTCTTCGTGCTCCGCGGCAATTCCGTTCACGCTCACCACGAGCCCGTCCTCGATGACCACGGTATCGCCCGGTGTTCCTAAGCACCGCTTCACCATGGTCAGCGGCTTCGCATTCCCGTTCTGGTCTTTGTTGTCCGGGTTGTGCCAGATACAGATGTCGCCGAGGTCCGGTGTGTCGTACTGGGCGATCCAGTATCTCTTCCAGGGAACGGGCCACCGCACTCCATAGTCGTGCTTGTTGACCAGGATCCGATCGCCTACCAGCATTGTGGGTTCCATCGAGCCTGAGGGGATGTCGTTCCAGTCGAGCGCCATTGTGCGGATCGGAGTCAGCACAACCAACGCCAGCACGATAGCGCGAACCCAACCGAAAAGGTGGTACCGGAACCGTTGCGCGGGCGTCATGGCCGCGAGCTTGGCTTTCTCGGCCTCTTGTTTTTCCTTCTTGGCGGTCTTTCGCTCTGCACGCGTCTTCATGGCTGGGTCCTGGGCGATGGGAACAAGGGTTTGCGGTTTCTTGCGTGCAGGAGGGTATCGTCTTGTGATGACTGAGATCACATCTTCAGATATGTCTGCCGCCCATGCCGCGTTCGCTAGGATCGGTTCGGGAAGTTTTCGGACCGAAATCGAGGTCCGGCCCCATATCGTTCTTGCCGATGAGCCGTCGGATGATGGAGACAGCCAAGCCGGGCCAACTCCCTTCGGCTTGCTCTACTCGGCGCTCCTTTCTTGCATGCTCATCACGGTGCGCATGTACGCGACCCGCAAGGAGTGGCCACTCGACGGGGCAGAGATGAAGATCTTTCCGACCCGCCGCAACGCGGCTGCTCCGCTCGAATCCGCGCGGATCGAGGTCCGTTTCTTGGGCAGTCTTGATCAGCCTCAACTGGAGCGTTTGACCGAAATCGCGGGTAAATGCCCCATCCATAAAACCCTCGCGGGCTCGGTCGACATTGAGGTGATCCGTGTCGATGGAACTGTTTAAAGATGGCACCGATCGGTGCAACGATCACGATTGCCTGGCAGCTTGAGGCGGATCGAGGCGAACCGGTTGTACAACCAATCGAAGAGCGGGCGGAGCCCAGGCCATGCGGTTGGAGCGAGGAGCCAGCCAAGCCCGACAGCGGCATAGGCACGGCGGAAGACCTCCATGCCCTGTACCAACCCTTGCCCGGGTACCACGCCATGGATATGCCCCATCACCGCTTCCTGTGTCGTACCGAACGCCGTTGCGTCGAACGACGGATCGGCAATGTCGACCAGTTCAAGCCGCCCACGTCTCCTGTCAAGATGGCGCAACACCGCTGCCTCTTTGGCACAGAGCGGGCACGCTCCGTCGATCAGGATTGTGAATTCCAGGTTTTTCATGCTTCAATCGCATTCGCCGGAGGGTGCGATCCGGAGTCAATGACTGGGAAGAATCGGAGAAACGATTCGGTTTATTGAGTAGCGTAGAACGAATCGCATCAGAAACCAGAACGAAGGAGCTCACCATGGCCAAAGCGACATACAACGGGACCGTCATTGCCGAGAGCACAGACACGATCGTGATGGAGGGGAACCACTATTTCCCCCCGGAATCTCTGAACAAGGAATACATTAAGGACAGCACGCACAACACCATCTGCCCGCACAAGGGCACAGCGAGTTACTACAACGTTGAGGTTGATGGGCAGGTCGCTGAGAACGCGGTCTGGTATTACCCGGAAACCCATACCGACTATGCCAAGCCGATCGAGGGGTATTACGCCTTCTGGAACGGTGTGACGGTCGAGGCCTGAATGTCAAAGCATCCCACGGAATGAACTCCGTGGGTCACTCGATTTAGGCTCGCGCATCAACCACGAGGAGGTGGTAGCCGAACTGGGTCTTCACGGGGTCGGAGACCTGTCCGACGGGAAGGTCCGAGAACACGACGGCGTCGAACTCGGGCACCATCTGGCCCTGCGAGAAATTGCCCAGATCGCCGCCGCCTTTGCCTGAGGGGCAGGAAGAGTGCTGCTTGGCGAGTTCTGCGAAGTCAGCGCCGTCCGCAATCTCTTGCTTGAGGTCGAGGGCCTGCTGTTCGGTCGAGACAAGGATGTGGCGGGCGGAAGCGGTGGCCATGTTTCGGTCCTTTCACGGAGAGTCAAAAAAGAAGGTGCCCGCATCGCGGGCGTGGCGTATAGGGTAGCACCCATAGGAGGCTCGCGATGGCAAAGGCAGTGGTCGATCCGGCAGAACTGAGGCGATTTGCGCATGATATGAAGCGATTCAACGAGGAACTTCTCCATGCGATGAGAGGGCTCCACGGGCGTGTTTCTGCCCTCGGGGAGAGCTGGCGAGACCATGAGCAGCAGCGCTTTGCCGAGCAATTTGAAGAGGCCATGCAGGGGTTGGCCCGGTTTGCCAAGGCGACAGATGAGCAGATCCCGTACCTGCTGCGCAAGGCGGACCGAGCCGAGGAATACCTCAAGCAGCGTTAAGGAGCGAGCCGATGTCCGATCGCGCGGATGTGCGCTCATTGGAAGTGCTCGGGGAGATGCGAGGCGCGGTGCTGCGCTTCCGGGAGGAGGCGATGCAATCGTTGTCGATCGCGGCGGCCGAGATCCAGCGGACCATGCAATGGATCTCTGATGATCGTCTCGTTCATTGGCGGCACGAGGTCAGGAAGCGTGAGGACGCGGTTACCAAGGCCAAGCTCGATGTGCTCAACGCGGAGTCGATGAAACAGTTCGGCAAGGTTTCGAGTGTCGAAGAACGCAAGGTGCTTGCACGGAAACGCGGGGAACTCGAAGAGGCCCAGACCAAGGTGAAGGCATGCCAGCACTGGGTGACTCAGCTTGAGAAAGAATTGACGCTCTACGCGGGTGGTGTGCAGTCGTTGGGTTCGGTGCTCGATGTCGAGCTTCCGCGAGCGGCGGAACGCCTGCAAAGGATGGGCGACATCCTCGATGAGTATGCCAGTGCAGGAGGGAGTGAAATGAAACGCATCTCCGATGCCAGCCAGGCCGCGGCTGTGCAGGGCTACACAGGTTCGTCAAACACATCCGCCAAGTCCGCTGCGGGTGACGAGGTCTCGATGATCACCAAGTACCGCAGGCGGGTGATCCGAGGCGAAGATCGGCTCGCGATTCGCGAGGGCGAAGCCACGGAGGTCCAGGCATTGTCGGGAGAGGTGAACGAGGCACACGCGGAGCGGGCTGGGATGTTTGCCGACTTGGAGGATGTGCCCGCCCAGATGTCGTGGATTGCTGTGGAAGCCGGCGTTGAAGCGGCGCGATCAATTGTGCTCGCAAGGACCAAGTCATCTGGTTCGCAAGACTCTGGATGGTCGATCCTTGCCGCGGCGGAGATCGATGATCCGCCTGCTACGAAACGGGCTTTGCTGAGCGATGTTCTTGGGGCATCGCATAGTCTCTACGCGGCGCTCGGGCTTCCGGTTGGATGGGGTGTGATCGTTGATCGTGTTGGGGTGACGGCCGACGTGCGTTGCGTATTCGACCAGAGCGATCGTGTGGTGTGGGGTACACTCGAGCGCACGATCGGTGCGAACACGCCGGAGGAGACAGCATGAGTTTGATGGTTCCGCAGACCAGGCTGAACGATGGTTACGAGGTGCTGATTTATCATTGGCAAGCTGCGGGCGATCGGTGGCGAGACGAGGCTCGTCGTCGTTTCGAAGAGGACTTTATTCATCCTGCAGGGCAGGCCGTCAACTCGGCGGCGTCCGCGATGGGAACCATGGGCGAGGCACTCGCCTCAGCGAGGGCGGCGTGCAGTTGACCGAAGAACAGACCCGAACCGTGCTCGAACGTGGGCGTCATTGCCTGGCCACCGTCTCCGAACTGTTGAAGCGTCACGCGGAGGAGCGCGCGGGTGCTTCGAAAGAGCGAGAAGATCGTGAAACGAGGGCGAAGAAGAAGGTGGAGCGTGAGCTTGGCGAGCTCGAGCACTGGCTCGAGCAGCAAAACGAGCTTGCGGACGCCGACCTGAAGCGACGCGAGAGTGAGATCGAGGCTGAGCTTGGCGAGCAGGTTCGCAAGATCAAGCGTGCCTGGGACAACGCGAAGGCGGTGGAGGAGGAGGCGTTCTCGGTTCGTCTCGCGAAGCTCAACAAGGATCACAAGGAGACGGTTTGGCTGGCCGAGACGGTGGGAGAAGCGGACGAGAAAGCGTCTCAAACGAAGTATGCTGGCGTCGAGAAGGTAGCCAAGAAACTCTCGGATGATCTCGAGAGCCGGTTGAAGGATGTTCAAGCTTCGTTGACAGAGTTCAAGGTCGAGGTGGACGAGGGAGTTCCTTCTGATGATTCGGATGCGGATGACCTGCCGACAGATCCGAAGGAGCTTGCCGATCGTACGAAGACGATGTCCGAGGAGATCGGCAAGCTTGCGGATGCGATCACGATGATGGGCACGCCGGCGCTTGTCTCGCTTGCTGTCTACATCCCGTTCTCGTTGATCTGCGGCGTTGGCGCAGCGGTCGGCGTTGGTTTGTGGCAAGGGTGGATTCCGTTCGCGCTCATCCTCGCGGGCGCTTTGGGTGCCGGCTTGGTTGGAGGGTTACGGATCCCGCTCTGTCG
>JBCDAP010000035.1:0-8578 GCA_039185335.1 Planctomycetota bacterium
AAGCTTGATCGGGCATCATCGATCGTTCCTTGATTGGAGGTTCCAATGCAAACCGTTCGACTGCTCTTTTCTGGTTGTGTGATCGCCGCCATCTCGATCCCTGCTGTGCCCCAACCCGCACCACGGGAGCAGCCTCCAGTAGAGAACGACGGCATGCGTCTATCAAGCCACGGCAACGGGCTGTTTTATAACTTCGATGAGATCAGTTGGCTCGAAGAAACCGACTTCAAAGCCGCAGTCACGGAAGAAGAAGGTGAAAACCAGTCCGGCCCGCAAGGCAGCCGCATCTGGCACCTCGATGCGTGGACTGGTGTGGGTCAGCAGTTCGGCGAGCCTCGCTTCTGCGCAACATTCATTAATGACGATGACTGCGGATGGCCTCATGCCACGATTATTGATGATCCGAGAGACGATTTTGAGTTGGCGATTGGTTGGCTCGAAGAACGCGGATACCGCCCTGTGTCCATCACAGGGCGTCGTACGATGGTTGGCAGCAACCTGTCGGGTACATTCCTTAAAGATCGTTACCCATACGAGTGGCGTGTTGTGCTCGACGAGAGCCCCGCTGGTTTTAGCACCTTCGCCACAGCACTCGAGCAAGCAGCCTTTCGCCCCATATCCGTTGCGGGTTACGACGTGCAAGGTGCCGGCACGCGCTTGAGCGCCGTGTATGTGCAGGACAACTTTGAAGGTGACTGGCGCTTGTACACGGACATCGCCGAGAGTGATTTCTCTGCACTTATCGCAGATGAAGCCAGCGAAGGCAGGCGTCCGATCAGCGTTTCGGGTTACGTTGATTTCTTGACCAACCGATTCGCGTGTATCTTCGTGGAAGACACCAGCGGTGCCTCGATCGAGGTGCGATCCGCGTTGACGCAGGCACAATTGGACGCAGCCCACTCAGAACTCCGCGACGCCTCTCACCCCAACAACCCAACCGGTGAAGTGTATCGCCCCTCTGTCGTGTCCGCGTATGGTCCGGGTCCGGATCCTGTCTATGTTGGCGTTTGGGAGACCGCCCCTGACCGTGTGTTCTCCATTACAGGCATGCTCTTGCCTGGCATGGAAGGCTTCGACACTCTCATGCAGCAGCAGATGATGGCACGCGATGTCACCGCGGCTCAGTTGACCATCATGGAAGCAGGCGAAGTGAAGCTGCACCGCGCCTACACCTGGGCACCCCAGGCACAACCCAAAACGAGGCCATATTCACGCCTTCGAATCGGTAGCATCTCAAAGACCATCACCGCCCTTACACTCATGAAGATGATCGAAGACGGAGAGTCGGGCACCATCGGTGGAAACCCCATCCCTTTGCAGTTGAGCACACCATTCTTCTCGCTCGATCAGACGCCCGCGCCCTTCCCGCCGTACCCGAGCGACCTCTACCTCGCCACAATCAGCGATGTGCTGCGCCATCAGGTTGGGTGGTGCGACCGCGACTCGAACTGCTCAAGCCTCGGGTATTTTATCTTCGGAAAGGACCGTGAAATCGCGGACGCGCTCGGGCTGAATCTGCCGATGACACGTGAGATGGTCAACGCATTCATGTTCGATCCGACATCTTGGCCGACTGCGTCCGACCCGCAATCTGTCGGCTTCGCGTTCTCCCCGCCTGGCCAGAACTTCGCGTATAACAACTTCCACTACACCATGGCGGGTGAACTAATCGAAAACGTCACGCTCACGGGTTACGAGAACGCAGCCATCACCCGCGTGTTCGATCCCCTTGGCATCGACAACGTAGCAGTGGACGAAACACGCCGATATCTCGGTCACGCACGGAACGTGGTGTTTTCGTCCGACGAGCCCTACACCACGGACACACTTGGCACCGGGTGGACAGACGACCTCCCCACCGCCCACTCGGTCATGCCCAACTCTGATGAGGGCCCAGAGTTTGCGCCGCATCCGTACGCTGCGCAGAACCTTGATACCATCGGCCCCACCGGCGGGTGGGCGATGAGTTCGCTCGATCTCGCCCGCCTCGCCGATTCGTTCTGGCCCTACAACACAGCAGCGCCCTCGAATACCCCTCTGCTTGACGCTTCGTCTGTGACCGATTGGTTCGCCAACATTAGCACGCAGGGAAAACTTGGCGCTAACATCAATTATGCACACGGGATTTTCTGGTTCACTGGCGGACAGAACGAGATCGGGCACACCGGCGCGGTCGACGGCGGGCGGAGCAGCTTCAAGCACAATCACGCCGACGAACGAACATACGCGATTATCTGGAACCGCAACCGCCCGCTGAACGTAGGAGGAGCAATCGAGGGTCTTCTCGACTCGATCGCAACACTCCCTACAGGCGCGATACCGATCGCAGCCTGTATAGCGGATTGGAATGGCGATCTTGAAATCGATGCCTTCGATGTGCTCGCCTTCCAGGAGCAGCTGGAGGTCGACAACCCTGCCACTGATATCGACGGAACACCCGGGCTCGGAGCCGGTGACTTCGAAACCTTCCTCCAACTTTTTGCCGATGGCTGCCCAAACTACTAATCGACAACAGCGTGCAGGATGCCGATCAGTAGGGTCCCGAACCACAGATATCACCAATCGAATATCAACCTAGTAGGCACGCAATCGTTTGGTGATCCCGCAAACGGAGCAACAGTGACAAAGAGCAGGCTGAGCGAACGTTCTCGTTCGATCATCAACTCTGCTCGAGTCTTGATAGATCAACCCTTGTGTTCTCCGCGGTGTTTCTTTCGCTTACCCACGATTATTCAGGGTAAATCGGAGAGGGCATCGATCAGATCGGTCACATCAGTCGCATCGATCGGTCCGTCGCTATTGAAATCGGTTGGATTGTTCAGGAACGTGGCAAGGTCGAAGAAGTCTTGGGTGAATGAGCCGTTAACATCGCCAGGCTCAAAGTCCTGAACAAGAACAACGCTTGTGGTTTCGTAGCCAAATCTTCCCCTACCACCAAACTCTTCTGCAAACACGTCGAAGTCCACGTCGGCACCTCGGTAATTGTCATCGAAGAAGACAATGTTGTCACCGATGGGGATAAAATCATCAAAGACCGTATTCGGATCAGGAGTGTTCACGTTGAACATCTGGTTGAATGCGGGGTCGCCAGGCCTTGCGCGGAACGAGAAGCCAATCCTTGAAGAGCCGATCTGAAAATCTATGTCATAGTACTGCTCGCCAGCACCGAAGCTTGCTCGATCCCACAAGGAAAGCTCCGCGTCGATCGGAACATCAATCGCGTCGATGTTGAGGGATTGTGAACCGCCTGTGATCGTAAGATCAGTGATAGTCGGTCCAGAGTAGTCGGTCTGTGATCCACCTTGGTTCTGCCTGTTGTTATCAAAGACAAGACCGGCCGGTGTTGGCACGGTGAAAGTGATGGTGAGTGTTGTGTTGCGATAGTTTGTGCCAATGTCGAAGCCATCGTTGGCATCGAGGTCCTGCACAAAGAACTCCGCTTCGCCAGTGAGTTGGAACATTTGCCCAACGGCGGTTGTTGCGGTCAATGCAATCGTTGTCATAGCGATAGTGTTCGCAATCCGGAACATACTTGGTCTCCTCGTTTGTGCGGAGTGATTCTCCGCTTCGTGGTGATACCCCGCCCAAAGCGGAGGCGAACGATCTGAACTACCAATAGACCCGCGTTGGATCTGACCTATAAAAACTGTTTCTTTGCGACACGAACATCTTGGCAGCGGGCCCATTGGGCGTGCCCGAGACTTCATAGCCGGGTTTGCCGTCGTTAACCCCGAAGAAGAATGCTTGATTGATCGTGACCGATCCGTCTACAGCGAGGCGGTTGCTATCCGTCCACTTGTCCAGCATGTCATCTTCGGATTCAAGCTGCCCAGCAATCTGGACACCTTTCCGTCCGATAGCGTGGTTTGATTTGCCGTAAGCAGCGTTGCGGTCGACGGTGCCACCCGGTAACTGCACCCCGATCTCAGCAAAGTTGAGGTCGGCCGCGAGGATGTCTGAGGGCCTCGCCCGATCAAGACGGTAGGTCGCCGGCGCAGCGATGGTCGTATAGCTCTCATACGCCACTGCATCCCGGAAGGCCGAGTTGTTAATGAGCAACTGCCCGCTGCTTGGGCTTCGCAAACCACGGACATAGTTGTCCATCGCCCCGAAGACAAACGCATAATCCGAGCCAACCCAATCATTCTTGTTTAGCAAACCAAGATCGTTCGAGGTGGCGATCCGCTCGTGCCAGCCCTGGAAGCGGTAGCTGAGACCAAAGAACGGCGCAGACAGCTGCGGAATGTCGTAGCCATCGACCCGCACAGTCTCGTCGACCAACGGGCACATGAGGAACTTGTGCGGCAGACCGAAGTCTTCGAGTTCGTCACGAACAAAGGTTGGCAAAGCCCAGGGCCAGTGGATCGTTTGACCGAAGTCTTGATAGGCGGTGACATTGGGAAGCGCGAATTCGTAGGTACTGGCGTACGTCGACAAGCCAACGCCGGTTTGTTTGAGATGGCTCAGGCAAACAGCAATCTGGGCTGATCGACGCGAAGAGCTGATGGCAGGAACAATTAGTCCGATAAGCAACGCAATGACCGCAACAGCAACGAGAAGCTCGATGAGCGTGAAGCCTTGGAAGAACGTCTGTGAACGCCCTTGAAACCGGGTTTGCGATCGATGGGCAGCCGATCGCATGATGTGCACAGAAGGAATCACACAATGTTCCATAATGACAATGTGCGCAATGCTGTCATTAAATCAATCATTAATGAAATAATTTCTGCCAATCTTCGCCCTGAGTTGTATACTAACAGCGTGCAAAGTATCCCTATCGAAATGACTGAAGCACTGCTAAGCGACGGCGAATTCGGCGTCGGAAACCGCCTTGACAACGCATATCAAGCGTTCCGGATTTCGCTCGTCCGCGTGCTCGCCGCAACTGGGGTTGATCCACAGTCTGGAACGTCCATCTCAGGATCATTGCGCATCAACCGTCAGCTTGCATGGCAATTAGCCACGGTGACATCTGACGCGTCGGCGTCTTCCGGCCTACAAGTGCTGCCCGGGACACGCGGTTTGGAGCTGTTCGCAAAGGCGTGTGAATCTCGGTGCAACGACGAGCTCGCGGTCGCAGAGCTACGAAACCGTGTCAGCGACCTCGAACATGCCGCGAAGGCCTACGCAGGCGATCGGGCATCGCTTCCATTGTTCGCAGCTGCCGCGAGACCCAAAGAACTCGAGCAATCGACCGCAACATTAAGACGCGACGCATACCGTGCTCAGTGCGTGCTTCTTGGAATCCAGGCAGCGACGCAAGTCCGTGGCTTGATCATCGCGCCGTCGCGTTCGGGAGACCCCAACAAGGTTTCGCTCGCAACGTATCAATGCTTTACGAACCTGGTTCGTTATCGTCGGGACCGGCCGAGTCGCCTGCTGTTTATTGAGGCACCAACGCACGATGATGGGACTCGTGCCTTAGGCCCCGAATCCATGACCGAACATATGCATGAAAAGTTCGCTCTCGATGAAGAGCTTTCAACGAGTCCAGGTGATGCGATTGAATTGATGGTTGAAGGGCCTCGTGGGTGGGTCGTGCTCAAGCCGGGAGAGACCGGTGTGGAGAGCCGCTCTAATCTGGTTTTTACCGGATCGGCAGCTTACGAACACCCGCGTTACCGCAATGCCAAGAACAGCATGAACCAATTCGCGATAGCGACTTATGTTCCTACTGAGACGATTCACCTGGACTGCTTGATGTCGCGCAAGTTGGCCGAGCACTCCAGCCTGCCAGAGCGGGTCGATGTTCATTGCTTCGATGCTTCGACTGGGCTCCCTATGAGGCCCGTGAAGCCGAGTGATCCCGCGTTCTTGTTTGAGGTCTGCGAATCGAGAGAGATCGGTCCGACTGAATTAGCTTGTGACTCCCAAACGCCGAACATGGCCGAAGTAGTCGCTAGAGCCGCGAAACGGGTGTCGTGCACCGTTAACGATCTTGTCGGCGTACGATTCACCTCGTCCTTTGCTATGTCGCCCATGGACTTTGTCATCAGTCGCCAGTTGCCTGATGGACATGGTCAGAGCGATTTCAGGCAATAAAGGAAAACTTGTAGCGGCTGAGCGAGCGACGATGCCGTTCATCGCAACGACTCCTGTCTTTAACAAGAAGCAAACTGCTCTCTGCAACACCCCTTCGCTTACTCCCTACCGCCTCTACGAAGTCATTACATTAATAGTGCGAAGTGCGGGGAATCATAACCGGCGGCAATATGGTTGAGACGATGTTGTCGCTGCGTTGCTCGTGCAACTGGATGGCAAGAGAAATCGCGGTTCTGCCCATTGCGACGAGGGGCTGCCTGAAGGTGGTTAACGGCGGACTGAGCACGGCAGCACTCGGGGGATCATCGACCCCGATGACGGCAATGTCGCTGGGAACGCGTTTTCCTGCGGCCCGCACAGCAGAGTATGCGTCGAGCGCCAGATAGTAACCCGCTGCAAAGATTGCCGTGGGAGCCGATGTACGGGCGAAGGCAGTGACAAGTTTGGCATGCTCGGACTCGCTCAGGTGCCATCCCTTACCAAGCAACTCGAATACACATTCGACTTGACTATCCATATCCTGAAGACAGTCTTTGAATCCCTCCAAGCGATGCCTGCTGTTCGATGTGTCGTCATCGGAGCCGATATATCCAATCCTGCGGTGCCCTGCCTTGGCGAGTTCTTCGACCGCCATTTGCCCCATCATGCGATTGTCACAATCGATGGAATGTAGATTCTCATGAGTTGCCCCGAGAACCAGATGTTCCGGCTGGCCGATTGCGGCCGAGAGTTCACCTTCTTTTGAAAGCCGAGCAATCTCGGTCATCTGTGTTGAACTGGGATTGATATGGATCACAGCATCGCAGCGCCTCCAAACACCTGGGCGAGAATGAGCGATGACAATCTCGATGCCATTTTCTACCGCACCGCTGGAGATTCCTTCCAGCAAGTTGGAGTGATACGGATCACTCCAACTCGCATCGGGCTGGAATGTAATCGCGATCCGCCTCAAAAGACCAAATGCGCTCGCAGGAGATGACACATAAGTCCCTCGACCTTGACCGCGTTCGATGACGCCGCGATTAGCAAGTTCCTGCAATGCACGGTGCATAGTCACGAGTGAAACGCCCATCCGATCGCCGAGCATGCGTGTGGGCGGAAGACGATCGCCGATCTCAGCACTCGCATCCTCAAGCACATCCAGGATCGCGTCGCTTGCCAGCAGATAAAGCGGCCGACCAACTTGAGGTTCGATCGCATGAAATCGACCGAGCGGAACGGTCTTCCTATCTCCCTGCGCACTGGTCACGGCTCAGTACCCTGACTAACAAGAGAGGATCCAGCCGATACGATTGGAGCACTCTCAGCCACTTGAACTGTGATCTGTGATGCTTCGAACGAAGACTGGACCTGGTATTCCATTGTGTGATTTCCGTCAGGGGTCTCGATTGTCAGGAACACTTTGGTGCCCGGCCATCGCACCCAAACCGCGATTCCATCCGGTCCAGTCCTTGCCCACCATGGGTCTTTGATACCCGCTCGCCACTGAACCGAAACCAAGGCGTCCTGAACCGGTTCGCCTTCGGCGTTGGTGACGCGAACGGTGAGCGGATAAGCCGGATCAAGTTGAACTTCTAACTCATCATCTGGTTGCCACGAGATCGTCTTGGCAGCATACCCGGGGGCATGCGCACGAAGCTCCAGACCCGATGCGTTAACTTGATCCACCCAAAAGAATCCCCCGGCATCCGTTTCCGCGATGTTACATGCACAGTGGGTATCACCATTGAGGACGTAGATTGTAGGATTGGGGATAAGTTCGCCGAACTGATCAACAACAGAACCAAATACAGTGAACCCAGGATCGAGCTCGATCGTGGATGTAACACCGGGAGTCACTGTTGCCGTACCCGCAACATACTCCGAGTGATGTACTTTGACACGAATCGCTCCGTGCTGAGCATCTTCGAGCGGGATTTCCCATCTTCCGAGGCGATCGGTCAGAACTGCAACATGGCCGGGATCAACCTGCGGAAACGAACGGTCCAACTGAACAATCGCACTCTCCACCGGATGATTGGATGAGTCAACGACCCTTCCTTCAATCTTCGAAACGCCGGCACCAGCGCTTTGGGATTCAGCCGAAACGATCTGGATGCTTCCGATCTCATCGACGTTAACCAAGCGAAGGTCGATCAGCTCGAACGCTGCCTCGGTCGAGCCGCTTGCAATAGCCAGCGCGATCTGCCGACCAAACAAACCCGGCGCGTGGTCGCCGAGTGGTCGCCTGATCGTACGAACATTGCCGTCGCTCACAAGGTCGGACTGGAGGACCGGTGTGACCCCACCTCCGAGCGACCCCTGGCCGTCATCGATCCAGAGAGTGTAGTTACGAATAGAGCTATTGAGGCCTTTGGCGCGATAGGTCATTTCAAGTTCGGTTCGCTTCCCGATCCAGACTTGAGAAGGAAGGTGCGCGGTCCAAACCTTTCGCCGATCCGCTTCGAAGACCGCAAGTTCGAGATTTTCTAAATGATTCATCTCTGCGTGCGCGTGGTTTGTGTCGATCGGGGCGGACCAGTAGCTGGGTTGCCAA
>JBCDAP010000036.1:0-8466 GCA_039185335.1 Planctomycetota bacterium
CACCCAAAGTTGCTTTCGAGGTCGCGGGGCGACCGATCGAGGCGATCCCGGAAGATCCCATTCTCACCGCAGACGATCTGGCGCCATCTCTGGATTCGCCGGTCGTCGATGAAGGCTTGGAAGAGAACCAAGCGAACGAGTCAGGCGACGAAGAGCAGGCTGCAGAAGAAATAGAGGGTCAACAAGAAGCGCCTGAAGGCCTCGAACCACCTCGCTTTCTCGAATACACCATCCAAGCGGGCGACACGGTCGAGAGCATCGCGCAATCTGAGTTGGGTGGTGTGCGGTTCGCCGCTGCGATTCTGCGAGCGAACGATATTGAGCCGCATCGGCTGCGTCCGGGAAATGTGATTCTGATTCCCGTCGATCCCGAGAACGTGCAGGGCAAAGCAAGCGAGGACAACGAGGAAGAACAGAGCGGAGAAACACCCGAAGGCCTTCGTGTGACGTACATCGTCCGTGAAGGTGACACCCTCTCGCAGATCGCCTCGCGTTTCTATGGCTCTTCTGTGAAGTGGCAGCTCATCCGAGATGCGAATTCCGACATCGTGGTCGGAACAAACATTCGCCCGGGTATGGAGTTGGTCATTCCGCCGATGCCTGCGGAGTGAGTACCGACCAGGCCTCCTGCTTGTCCCAGGGCGGCCGAGCGATCGGCGGCATGAGCAGTTGATCACAGAATTCTTCCGAGACTTGGAGGGGCGGCAGAAGCTCGGCGATGCGTGCTCCGACCTGCGGCGCGAGCACAAGCTTTGTTGGCCACGCTGTGAAGATCCGTCCTTCCTGAAGAATAACTTCTGCGCCGGGGCGTCCTCCGGATTTCGTCCGCCCCTCTGCTCGTGGAGCGTCATATGTTCCCCACTCCGCCTGCGACCAATTGATGTGCGGCAGGATCTCGGTCATTTCCTGATGCGCATGGTCAATCGCTTGTTCGTCGGTCATGTCGATGCTTCGCTCGGCAATCTCCCCGCCGAGTTGCCAGATGACGCGTCCTTCGGAATCGACGGGCGAGGTGATGGTGGCGCGAGTCGACTTGCCTTGTACGCAGTGGGCCGCGAGCGGTGTCAATTCGGGTGAGCGAACCATGATCATCCGGAGGGGGCGAACCTGTTGGGACTTTGGATCAAGCCCGGCAAGCTCCCGGAGCGCGGCGTTGCCGTTGCCAGCGGTCAGGGCAAGGTGATCGGCACGAATCATCTGGTCACCATGCTGGCTCTGGATGCCAACATCCACGCCGGCCTTCCCAGCATCAATCCCCACAACCTGAGCGTGCCCGATGCGATCCTGATGAAGGCTTGCAAGTGACCGGAGCAGAGAAACCGGGTCGATCACCTGCTCGTCCACCGAGAGCACTTCCCCTTTCACGTCGCGCAGTGCTGGTGGGCGTTGATCGAACGGAACTGGAGCCGGGGGAGTGCGCATGGCGAGCCTGGCCCCGACCATGCCGAGGCGTGAAACGATCGAATCGTTTCGCCAGAGGTAGTGGCGATCCGAGCGGACGCTGACAGCACCCAGATCCGGTTTGCTCTCGCCCGCGAGGCACCGGCGCCACCGTGCGGGACTGTCGCCAATGCCGGCGGAAGCCGTGTTCGAGATGCCATCGAGAGCGTATTTGAGCCCCGAATGAAGGATGCCCTGCGACCAGATTGTCTGCCCGCTGCCGAGAGCGGTGTTTTCAACCAGGATCGCGTTGACGCCCCTGGCCCTGAGCTCGGCAAGTGTCCAGAGCCCTGCGACACCGCCACCGACGATCAGGACATCGACCTTGATATCGGGCTTGGGTTCTGTTGAAGAAAACGACGACATCGGGTCAGTGTACGCCGGTTTGGGCTGCTATCCTCTGGCCCAGAGCAAGTTGAAACCCTGAAGAAGGAGACCATCGAATGGTGCGTATCAACCCGTTTGCCGCTTGGCGTCCCGCGCCTTCCAAAGAAAAGCAGGTGGCGTCGGTGCCCTACGACGTGTGCAATCGCGAAGAAGCGAGGGGGCTCGCAGAGGGCAACCCGATCTCGTTCCTGCATGTTGTTCGCCCTGATATCGATCTCCCCGACGATACCGGAGCGTACGACGATGTCGTCTATCAGACCGCGAAGGATTCGTTCGAGAAGCTCAAGAACGAAGGCACGCTCATCCAGGAAGACAAGCCGGCGATCTATCTCTACCGCCAGGAAACCGAATTGCTCGGGAAGCGCGTTTCTCAAACCGGCGTTGTCGCTTCCGCACATATCCAGGACTACAACACGGACATCATCAAAAAGCACGAGAAGACTCGTCAGGTCAAAGAAGACGATCGGACGCGCCACGTGCTGACCCTGAAAGCGAATGCCGGTCCTGTCTTCTTGATGCACAAGGAGCACGCGGGCCTCCGTGACCTGATCGTCAAGGGAACATCGGAGCAAGCTTTGTATGACTTTGAGGCTGTTGATGGCGTTCGTCACACCGTCTGGAAGATCGACAATCCGGAGAACTACGCCAGTGCCTTTGCGGAACTGGACTTCGCATATGTCGCGGACGGGCACCACCGCTCTGCGTCTGCAGCCCGTGCGGGCAAGGAACTCGAGGATGCCAACCCGAACCACACCGGCGAGGAAGAGTACAACTGGTTCTTAGCGGTCTTTTTCCAGGAAGACGACCTGACGATTCTTCCGTACCACCGCGTCGTCAAAGACCTCAACGGTCTTTCGGCTGACGATGTGCTCGCGAAGATCGGTGCCATCGCAACGATCGCCCCTGCGGTCGACACCGAGCCTCGCAACCGCTACTCCTACTGCATGTACCTGCCCGGAGCCACGACGCTTAAGAGCGCGAACGGATGGTATTCCATCCAACTGCCCGAAGGTTCGATCGATGCGAATGACCCGATCGAGAGCCTAGACTATCAGCTGCTTACGGAACGCGTTCTGAGCCCGATCCTTGGGATCGGTGACGTGCGTTCGGACGAGCGGATCGATTTCGTAGGCGGGATCCGCGGCACCGAGCATCTCAAGAAGCTGGTCGATGGTGGCAAGGCGGCGGTCGCGTTCTCGATGCGTCCAGTCGAAGCAGCGCAGATCACCGCGATCGCTGATGCCGGCGCGATCATGCCTCCCAAGTCGACGTGGTTCGAGCCGAAGCTACGTTCGGGCCTGCTGGTCCACACGCTGGATTGAGATCTCTTCTCTGAATTAAGCACCACCCAGGGCCGAGACGCTTTGGGCGGGTTTTCTTACTTCGCCATTCACCGCAAAGCACCGAGTTGTGCGCGGACGTCCACGTTCGCTACTTGCTATCGCAGAGCGAAGAGTTCCAAGTGGACCAGTACGACTCCAGGTCACTGATCATCTTCTGGAACTGATCCAGATCGACCGGCTTTGTCAGATAACTGTTCACGTTCGCTCGATATGCCTGCGCCCGATCGATCTCGGTGTCTGAAGTCGTCAGCATCACCACCGGAGTGGTACTGAGTTCGGGGCTCGACTTGATGAACCGCAAGACCTCATGACCGTTCATCTTTGGAATGTGGACATCGAGCAGGATAACGTCTGGGCGTCGGCGGTCTGCGTACATGCCTTCGCCTTGGAGGTATTGAGCCGCTTGCTTGCCGCCCTCAACATGGTCTAGGCTGTTTGCAGCATTGCTTTCGCTTATTGCGAGACGAAACAGTTCGGCATGCGAAGGATCATCTTCCACGAGCAGAAAGTGTGCTGAGTGAGCATATCAGCATTTAGCATTCCCAAATTGCTCGATGTCTTGCTCTCAAATCGTTTTCTGATCAGAAAGAAAACACCCTGTGTAGTTCTTACGCTTCCGCGCATAAACTCGAATGTTTTTGTGGTTCCTTTGAGAAAACAAGACACCTTGTCAGGTCAGCCTCGATCAGAAAACAGAACGAACTACAGCAGATCGAACAGACTTCTTGAACACAAACTCGCCACATCACGCACCGTGACGACAGTGCCGCACAAACACACCAGCAAGTCTCGTAAGCAGCCCGGAAACAGGAGAACACCTATTTCAGGCAAGGGATTTTGCCCATGACGAACGGGGAGCTCAGTACCACCCTGTCGATGGAATGGCCTAAACAGACTCCCCTTGTCCAGTGCATCAATCTACAGCTACGCTCGGCGGAGAGTTCCAGATCGCCCAGTAGAATTCGAGGTCTTTGATCATCTTCTGGAACTGATCAAAGTCGACCGGCTTCGTGAGATAGCTGTTCACATGCTCTTGGTATGCCTTCGTTCGATCGACCTCGGCGTCCGATGTCGTCAGCATCACAACCGGAATGACATTCAATTGTTCATCTGATTTGATGAACCTCAGAACCTCATGACCATCAAGCTTCGGCAAACGAACGTCGAGCAGGATGATGTCTGGCAATTGTCGGCTTGCGTATTCCGCTTCTCCCTTGAGATACCGGATCGCTTTCTCGCCATCATCGACATGCTCCAAGCTGTTCGCGATGTTGTTGTCATCGAACGCCATGCGAATCAGATCGGCATGAGACTGATCGTCTTCGACGAGCAAGAAACGTGCTGGAGTGCTGGTAACCATGCCAATTCCTATTCAGGAAAGTGCTTATTCATTATCGGGATATCCCGGCAAGGATATCCAGAAAGTCGCACCTTGTCCCGGAATAGATTCAAGCCAAATAGATCCACCGCCATTTTCGACTGTCTTCTTCACCAAGGATAGACCAATGCCCGTGCCGCTCTTTGATGTGTCGAGACGTTCAAAGATACTGAACACCTTGCTGTGGTACTCGGGAGCAATACCGTTTCCGTTGTCTTGCACAAAAAACTTCGATCCACCTTCTTGTGTGCCCCCTCCTATGGTGATAACCGGCTCATCGTTATCGACCCCGTACTTGATTGCGTTGGTCAGAAGGTTGTCGATTACATCCGTAAGGCGGTTCGGATCGATATAGACCGTGGGCAAGTCGGGCTCAACGCTGACCTCCACATCGAGCTCCTTCAACTCCAGCTTGTGAGAATCAACGACGCTCCTCACTACCTCGTTCAGGTCGACCATCTGCGGATTGGTGGTCACGCGACCGATCTTGCTGAGTTCTAAGAGATCGTCTACACACTGGCGCATCCGATCAGCCGCCAAAGCCAATCGTTCGATGAACTCTGGCGCGCGGTCGGTTCGTCCTTCGCTGAGATCGCGCTGGAGATAACTCAGGTATCCCTGCATCGTCACGATCGGAGATTTGAGATCATGCGAAGCTGTATACACGAATTGCTCGAGCTCGTCGTTGATCCGAGTTAGTTGGTCATTGGTTTTTTTAAGCAACTTCTCCGCGGCTCTGCGCTCCGTCACATCAGCACGGATCGAAACGTACTGCGTCAGATTCCCGTCGATGTCGTAAAACGGAACGATCGTCGAATCAACCCAGTACAGGCTGCCGTCTTTCGCACGATTGCAGATCTCGCCGTGCCATGTTTTTCCGCTGCTGATTGCTCGCCACATGTCGACGAAAAATGACTTTGGGTGCGTGCCCGAGTTCACCACTCGGTGGGTCTTCCCGATCAGTTCTTCTGGTTCATACCCCGAGATCTTGCAGAACTTGTCGTTGATGTAGGTGATCACGCCGCGGGGATCGGTGATCGCGACAATAGCGTGTTCATCAATGGCGTGTTTGTGAAGACGAAGTTCCTCGACGACCGAGCTCAGATCCTGTTCGATTGTCATGTTTGCTAGCTTACCTTCCAGGTCTTGAGCATTGTGAACCGTTCGAGGCAGATTCTAAGTTCTTGTATCGCTCGCCATGAGCCGCCCGGGAATTGTGCCGGCTTCGGAGGCATCTCTACTTCCCGGGGGTTCACGAGAGATTTCTGTTGTTGGCTTGTTCATGCCGCCATTGATGATCGGTGCGCTACGCAATCGGGCAGCACCTTCCGCTTTGCTTCGGGCGGTTTGGATGGCAACGCCATCGGGAGTGGGTCGAGATGCGGTTCCTGCCTCTGGCTGGCAACGACAACGAGATTGTCATGAACGACATTCACACGTTTGACAACCACCGGCTCGGGGGGGCCAAACGAGGCGCCGCTCTCGAAGCGGAGATCGATCGTCGACCCGATCTTCGGGAGACCCGCCCCTCTCCAAGCGAACGCACATCCGCCTTCGGAGAGTTCGAGCAGCCACGCTGCCTGATAAGCAAGCCCGTTCGACGGGCGCCAGATGATCGTGTCGTACCGGCTTTGGCGATCATCAGACCGCTGGTTCTTCATGTCTTGTTGTTTCATGGCTTCTCCTTTCTGATTGATCAAGCGCGACGGACACGGTGCGGATGATTCCTTCCGCCCATGCGCCGCTCGCGCCGGTCGGTGCTCGTGATCCACCGGCAGCCGAGCGTGATGCTTCGATGGCGGAGATTCTCACCATCAGCATGCAATCGAACAACTCGCGCTCGTCGTGGGTGTGTGCCGTGCTTGTCGAGCACACGGATGGCGTCACCGTGCGCCGCGGGCGAATCAGAATCGACCGTGAGCGCGATCCCGGATTCAGAGACATTTTGCACATGGGCCGGCCTGAGATGCCCTCCGGAGGCAGGACCCCAGGCCACTTTTTCTCCGTCGGAGAGCTGGCGTTCGGATGTTCTCCGCTGTGATTTCATGTTGCACCTCGTCTTTCAATATGGAGGCACGCAATGGAGATACACATCCAAGCACGAGCCTCATCATCTCAAGAAGTCACAAATACAGGTGGTTTGGGAGGAGTGTCTCTTGCGGATCATTCGGCCTGTCAAGCCGCCGCTAATCGCCTATCTTGATTCGCACTCAGCAGAGCGTCCACGATCACCGGGTGGAACTGCCTTCCGCGTTCTTTCTTCAATTCGCTGAGCGCCTCAGCCATCGTTCGGCTCTTGGAATACGGACGGTCGCTGGTCATCGCGGCCACCGCATCGCACGCGGAGATCACCGAAGCGAGCGATGGGGGCTTGGGTTCGCCGATCATGCCGGCATTGCCATCGTCATACCGATCGTGATGCCCCTTGACCGCATCCACCGCCTCCTCATCGCTTCCGCAGATTCTCATGACCCTCGAGCCGAACCAAGCATGCTGATCGACAAACGACCTCTGATCGGTATCAAAGTGCCCAGAGAAACCAAGCAACTCTTCAGGAACACCAAGCTTACCAACATCATGGAATTCGGAAGCAAGCTCGAGATGAGACCGCCGCTTCGAGCCATTGATCGTCATCGACGCGATCTTCATACAGAGATCTCGCACGTCTCTTCCGTGCTGCCCCACGTGCTCACGCTGCGTCATCCCGAGATCGCTATCGAGTTGCTCGATCAAGCGTGTCATCCGCTCACGGGGAGAGAGACGCCGATGTAATCGGAGCCGCAAAGCGGCATCCACCGCTCGCGCCATCTCTCGCGTGCAAACACGGTCCCTGCCAGATTCTTTGGCCAGATACATCGCCCGGTCTGCATCATCGATCGCCCCACCATTCAGATCGCACGTAGGAACCACGTGAACACCGATGCTCGCGGTCACCGGCCCAACAGACTCAGCACTCGTCACCCCTTGGGCTATCTGTCGCCTGAGCCGGTCCGCCCAGATCCACGATTCGCAGATCGAATCCGATTGTCGGACGATGACGAACTCTTCTCCTCCCCACCGAACCACAAGATCGCTCGGCGATGCCGAGTTGCGGAGCACCATCGCGGTCTCGCGGAGAACGTCGTCCCCGGTCCCGTGTCCGAGTGTGTCATTGACACGCTTAAAGTGATCGAGATCGACGAAGGTAATCGATACGCTTTGCCGGCGATCACTCCTGCTCGCGGCTTGCTCCAGCGCGTCTTCAAGAAAACGCCGATTGAACAGGCTTGTCAGCGGATCGGTCTCAGCCTGCCGCTGCAGAGCAAGCAGCCGACGGTTCATCCTCCGCTGATCATCGCGGAGCCGTTCAGCTTTCTGGATCGCGTCGTCGATGCTCCACCACAGCTTCTCAGCATCCATCGCGCTGGTTTTGTGAACAAAGTCAGACACGCCGGTTCGCAGCGCTTCGATCACGATCTGTTGCTCTTGACTGCTGGATACAACGATGACCGGGACATCGCGCTGGAGAGCCTGAAGTTCGCCGATCAATTCAGGAGCGGTGTGAGGCGGCAAATTGTAATCAAGAATCATGCAATCAAAGCTTGTACTCTCGGCCGCAACCAAGAGTTCATCTCGACACGAAGCCGTGACAATATCAACGGCAACCTTGCCCTCCCCCAGAGCAAGCATCAACAACCGTCGATGGTCACAGTTGTCCTCAGCAAGCAAGATCTTAATACCAGCCATGGGGCAACCTCACAGGGCGTACGACCCAGGCAAAGTCGGCACTCCAGGCAGGCTAATGAAAGATACTTCCCCAAGAGGATGTCCACTAGGGAGTATCTGTGCAAAACATGCCGACTTTTGGGTATGGGTTACGTGTTTTCCTGACCAGGGGGATAGCCGCCTGAGCAGGGCACCAGGCCCTTGATTTCATCG
>JBCDAP010000037.1:0-8458 GCA_039185335.1 Planctomycetota bacterium
CTCTACCGCAAGCACGATCGCGGCCACAGGGGTGCGAAGCTCGTGCGTCATCACAGCAAGCGAAGAACCGCCCGGCATGCCAGGGCCTCTTCCGCTGTTTTCACTCTGGGGCTGATTTTCTTCGCTCACACCTGGGCGGTCTCAGCGACGGGCCGTGCTTCCGAGAGCCGATAGCCAACACCGCGGACTGTCTCGATCATCCCACCAAACTCGCCCAGCTTCTGCCGAAGCGCCGCGACATGAACATCGATCGCGCGGCTCGACAACACAGCATCTTCGCCGCGAACCGCGGCCACGATCTGATCTCGTGTACGCACAAAGCCCGGACGAGAAGCGAGAAAATGCAGCAGGCGATATTGCGTCAGCGTCAGGTCGAGCTGACGCCCGGAGATCTCAACCGCATGGCGATCGGAATTGATCACCACTTCCCCGCCAGCAATCGTGAGCTCTCCAACACTCTCGATCTCGTGACGCCGCATCACCGCTTTCGTGCGCGCCAGCAAAACACGCGGACTGAAAGGCTTGGTGACGTAGTCCTCAGCACCGAGCTCAAGGCCCACCACGATGTCCGACTCTTCCGAGCGGGCCGAAACCATAATGATGGGAATCTCAGAGAACGCCTGGTCGCGCTTGAGCTGCCGGCACATCTCTAGACCATCGATATCAGGAAGCGTCACATCCAAAATGATGAGACCCGGCGGATCTTCTTCGATCATTTCAAACGCTTCACTCACACCGCTTGCAATGCGAGTGGGATACCCCTCGCGTTGGAAATGAAACTCCATCAGACTGGCAACGTCTTCCTCATCTTCAATAATGAGAACCGGAACACGCACAGACTTTGGTTGTCTCATCACTCGTGAACGCTCAACTCGGGCCGATGTCACCACACCACGACCTTTCGAAAGATGAACCTTATTCCTGGGTCACCGACAGGGCGTATCCTAACGGCGATACCAGCCCGGCGTATCCCGAGAGAATGCTTTTTTTGAAGTCACAGATGATGGTGGGCGACCTGTGGACAAACACCGAGGTGTGATAACAAAAAAACCGGATGTCGAATGACATCCGGGTGACCGATCCGCAGCCCTTTTAGGCCGCATCAGATCTAAACTTGGAAGGCAGTTAAGCAGCGACCAAGGCCGAGGCCTCGGCAAGCTTCTGCAAACCCCGGTATTTCCAGTTGGTTACCGTCGAAATGCGGACTCCGATCGCTTCCGAAGCTTCACGGAGTGACAAGCCACAACAGACGGTGAGGTGCACTGCTTGGCGTTCGTTCGGCGAAAGCTTGGCGATCAGCTTGGCGAGTTGATGGTCAGGATCAATCTCGGAGAGCGGACGAAGCTTCGCTTCGAGAATCTCTGCTGCTCGAGAACGGATTCGGTCCTGCGCCTTGATGCCACGCATCACGGAGCGTTGATTGCCACGAACCAGATTATGGGCGATTTTGAGCAGGTAGCTGATGTTAATCTCCCTGTCTTCAAGACCTTCGAGCTTGCTGAGGCGAAGAAACACTTCTTGTGTGACATCTTCGGCAGCATCGGTATCCGTGATCTGGCGCGCAAAGCGAAGCACGCGATCGTAATACCGGGTAACCAATGACTCGACGATCTCTTGTCGCAAATCCAATTGCTGTGACATTCTGTCCACCTTTCGCTGCGTCTTGGCAGCCAAAGAAACACATCTCTCACGGGTGTATTGACATCAAGGTCTCTCGGGGCGCCCGCGATTACAAAGCTTTGATGACCACGATGGCCATCCCACCAATTGTCAAGATATCCAGAAGCTATCCAGAGTCATAGGGTTTCTTCCCAAAATGCTTGTCAATTTTGCCCGAATTACCCAGACCCCCTCCAGATTGGGCAAGTATTACTTCCGATAAGCACACATTCGTTCCAGAAGTCGCGATTGATAATATTTTATTCTTTTTTTCAACAATTTAAGCAGCCAGCATCTCGACCAAACAAGCGAAGGAATCTGGCAAGCTTCTTGAGTAACCGAGGACACGACCGGCGTTGTCAGGGCGCGTCTTACGCCTTTGGGCGTCTTGCATAGGCCCGCCGCCCGGCTGGAGAGCCGGGCGGTTGGTGTTTTTGCCCCCCACTTCATCTGGACAATCGGCTATCCACCGAATGATCTTCGGCCTGGTCGTGACCCGACCACCCAAGACGTTTGCCTTGGCTACAGTATTCATTGCGATCCGCATCTGCCCTTGCTGGTGGCCGAACTCTCTGCGCGATCAAACACCCTTGATCCAAGGATTCCTGGCGATGAACTACACCTCCACCTCTCAGGCACAGCAGCAAGAAATGCTTGCCACCATCGGTGTGTCCAACATTGATGAGCTGTTTGCTGTCATTCCAGACGAGAGCCGACTCAAGCGTGAGCTTGATATCCCGGGTGCGATGAGTGAGTTAGAACTCCAACGCGAGATTCTTTCGCGAGCCGCGCTGAATACAGGAGCTCACACGCATGCTTGCTTCATGGGCGGCGGAGCGTACGACCATTTCATCCCGTCTTTCATCGATCAGATGATCTCGCGTGGTGAATTCCTCACGGCTTACACGCCTTACCAGGGCGAGGCATCTCAGGGATCGCTGCAAGCTTTCTTCGAGTTTCAATCGCAGATCACTCGCCTCACCGGCATGGAGATCGCAAATGCTTCGCTTTACGAAGGAGCTTCCGCCGCTGCCGAAGCAGTGCTCATGGCGATCAACGTCACGAACAAGACTGGCATCCTTGTCGCTGAAACCATCCACCCCGATTATCGGAAAGTTATCGAGACGGCGATCTCTGACCTGCCTGTCGAGCTCATGACTGTGCCCGCGACCGACGGCGTCGTGACGCCCGATGCGGTGCGCAAGCTCGCGGACGATCGGACCGCTTGCTTTGTGCAGGCGTCACCCAATTGCTTCGGGCTGATCGAGGACTGGGAAGGTTGCTTTGAAGCCCTGAAAGAGTCAGAAAAGAAAGGATCTGATCCGCTCGCGATTTCCATCTTCAATCCGACGGCTTGCGCCCTGCTGAAAACACCCGGTGACTGTGGCGCCGATGTCGCAGTTGGCGAAGGACAACCTCTCGGCATCCCGCTCTCGTTCGGTGGCCCATACCTGGGTCTCTATGCCGCGAAGAAGAAGTTCATGCGGAAGATGCCCGGCCGCTTGGTTGGGCAAACGGATGATGCTTATGGACGCCGAGACTTTGCGCTCTCGCATCAGACACGCGAGCAGCACATCCGTGGCGCCAAGGCCACATCGAATGTCTGCACGAACCAAGGCTTGCTCGCGTTGCGAGCGACGATGTACATGACCGCAATGGGTCCGGAAGGGATCCGAGATGTCGCGGAACAGTCCTGGCATAAAGCCCACTACGCGGCTTCGGAGATCGAGAAGCTCGAAGATTACGAGCTCTGGAAACCCGGCGAGTTCTTTCACGAGTTCGCGGTCAAGTGTCCGGTTCCTGCTGAGAAGGTCGTGAATCACGGCAAGTCAATGGGGCTGCTTCCAGGGGTTGCGATCTCTGCGGACAATTACGGACGCCTTGGCTCGACGAATGCTCTGATGATTGCCGTTACCGAGAAACGAACCAGAGAAGAGATCGACCTGCTCGTGCGGTGCCTCAAAGAGGCCAAGAAGCTCTGAACAAGCAACCACGCCGCATCACTTCACGCACGCACGACTGAAGAAAGCACAACCATGAGCACCGTGACCAACCCCACCACCGCCGATCTGAACCCTTCAACCCGCGAGCATGAGCTCTCTCGCAACGAGAAAGAGTCGCTCCCGACGATCTTTGAAAAGGATTCGCCCGGCGCCCGAGCGATCATGTTTCCCAAGCTCGATGTGCCCAAGACCGAGATCCCTGCCAGCATCGGCGGTTCGACGCCGAATTGGCCAGCTATGCCCCAGCTCTCGGTCATCCGCCACTACACCCATCTGAGCCAGCGCAACTTCTCGATCGACGGAAACTTCTACCCGCTCGGCTCGTGCACAATGAAGTACAACCCGCGCATCAACGAATTCGCGGCGGCGCAGCCTGGGCTTGCGCAGATCCACCCGCTGCAGGACGATGATGATCTGCAGGGTGCCCTGTCTCTGCTTTACGACACTCGGAAGATGCTTGAGGAGATCGCCGGGCTCGACGAGGCTTGTCTGCAACCCGCTGCTGGTGCGCACGGCGAGTACACCGCGCTCAAGACCATGCGCGCGTACTATCGCGACTCAGGACAGGCTCAGCGATCGGTCGTGTTCGCGCCCTCGAACGCCCACGGCACAAACCCCGCTTCGTGTGCCATGTGCGGTGCTGGCGCGGTCTCGGTCAAGGTGACCGAGCAGGGCTACACCGACATGGACGATCTCAAACGTCTCATCGATCTGCACGGCCCGGACCAAATCGCGGGCATCATGATCACCAATCCCAACACCAACGGCATCTTCGACAAGTACATCCTTGAGGTTTCGGACCTGATCCACCAGGTCGGCGGGCTTGTTTATCTCGATGGCGCCAACATGAACGCCTGCCTGGGCAAAACCACGCCGGGCCTATTCGGGGCTGACATGATGCACTACAACGTGCACAAGACCTTCTCCACGCCGCACGGCTGCGGCGGTCCGGGCGGTGGCCCCATCGTCGTCCGCGACTTCCTTGCGCCCTATCTCCCTGCACCGCAGATCGAGAAGGACGAGGATGGTCGCTACTTCCTCGATTACAACCGCCCTAAGTCCATCGGTAAGGTCCGTTCCTTCGTCACGCAGTTCGGAATTATGGTTCGCTGCTGGACCTACATTCGCTCGTGCGGCAACACCGGGCTGCGTGATGTCGCCGAGCAGGCTGTCCTGAACGCAAACTACATCGCGGCTCTGCTCAAAGACCGCTTCGAGATGCCGTTCTTCGATCCATCTGAGGGCCGATTCGCGGCACACGAATTCGTGACTGTCCCCGAGCACCTGCTGGCCAAGGGAATCAAGCTCGACGACATCGCCAAGCGTCTCCTCGACTACGGCATCCATGCGCCGACCATGCACTGGCCGATCATCAACTGCTTGATGGTTGAGCCGACCGAGACCGAACCGAAGTTTGTGCTCGAACGCTTTGCGCGTGTGCTGCACCAGATCGCGGACGAGATCGAGTCTGATCCTTCGATTGTGCAGAACGCGCCGACGAGCACGCCGGTGAAACGTATCGATGTGGTCGCGGGCGACCGCAAGCCGCAACTGGTCTGGGAATCGTAAGCCCCCCGCTCGGCTCAACAGGCACGTCGCCACCAACCCGCCGTAAGGGTCGCCAACACAGCCAGCGCCGCAGCCCCGGGCGTGGGAATGAGTTCCACGCGCCCGCTGACGATAGCTGTATCGCCTGTGGAAACGCTAAGGTCGAAGTCAACCACGAAGGCGCCGTAGAAGGCATTCGGATCGATCGCCCCGTTCGGCCCAGAGGCGACATCGAACGACATCGAGGCGGTCGCCGATTCACCAGAGGACAACGACAGGAACGGATCTTGGATGCTCGCGCCGATCTCGCGGTCGCCGTCGAAGAAGCCGGCCCAATCGAGCGGCTGGAGTCTCGTCGTAGCGCCGAGCATATCGCTGACCTGCGCAAAGCCGTCCGCAGCGGTGCCTGCGGTGCCATCGATCGATTCAATCTTGATCATTGAGTTGAGCGTCGACGCTAGCGACCGGCGTGCGACCGATCGTGTGTCTATCAGGAAAGCAAACTCTTTTTAGGTGCAACAACGCCTCTCCCTGGCAGATAGCAGTTTGGTGCGCATCCACAGCAATGCAACCCCGGCCCAGGGTATCCGCATGAACTTCGTCAAACCTTTTGATCAACCCAGGCCTTCTCACCCCGTGTTTCCCTCGATCGCCTCCAAGAACACGTCGCCGAACGCCTCGAGCTTCGCCGCCCCGACCCCCTTCACCTCGAGCATCTCGCCTGCATTCTTCGGCTTCGCCCGGCATAACGCTCGAAGTGTCGCATCCGAGAACACCACGTAAGGCGGTACCCCGCGTTCCTCCGCCAGCTGTTTCCGCAGCGCCCGCAGCTCTTCGAACAGCTCTTTCTCGTCACCTTCGAGCGGACGTGCCTCCGCAGCGGAAAGTCGCGCACGGCCGCGTTCCTTCGCTGCGCTCTTCGCCCCCATCGGCAACGCAAACTCCACAACCTCTTCCCCCTTCATCACCGTCATCCCTTTCACCCCGAACCGCAGTACACGATGCTCCCCCACCTCCAGTGCGCCCGCTGCCACCAGTTGGTCGAGCATCGACATCAGCTCTGCCTTATCTCGCTCGGGCAGCAAGCCGTACACGCTGAGCTGATCATGCCGGCGATCGCGTACCGCCTCGGTATTCGCCCCTCGCACTACTTCCGCGATGTGCCCACCGCCGTAACGCTGCTCCGTCCGCGCTACGGCTGACATCAGGATCTGCCCGAGCCGCTTGGAATCAACTTCCACTTTTGTCTCACCGAGACACACATCGCATGCTCCGCAGCCCGATCCGCTTTCACTCACGTATTCTTGTCCGAAATGCTCGGTCAGCATCTTGTGACGACACGCGTAGCTCACCGCGTACCGGCGCATCTGATCGATCAAGCTCATCTGAGCCGCGACTACTTCTCTTCCAGCTCCCGTCTCCCCCGCTGATCGTTCGATCAACTCCTTCCACCGCACCGCGTCGCTCGGTGAGTACAGCATCAGGCACTCGCTCGCCTCGCCGTCCCGCCCGGCGCGCCCCGTCTCCTGCTGATACGCCTCGATCGACTTGGGCATCGAGGCGTGAATGACCAGCCGAACGTTCGACCGATCGATGCCCATCCCGAACGCGACCGTTGCGCACACCACGTCGAGCGTCTCGTTCGTGAACTCCTGCTCAATACGATGGCGTTTCTTCGCATCGAGTCCTGCGTGGTAGGCCTTCGCTTGGATCTTCCGCGTGCTGAGCTGCTCTGCGACCTTCTCCGTGTCCTTCCTCGACAGGCAGTACACGATCACGCCTGCTCCAGCACCCTCGCGTGCATGCAAAGCGCGGATCGCCTTCTCGGCCTGATCAGCCAGCGTCCGCCTCGCACGGATCCGGTATGTCAGGTTCGGGCGATCGAACACCCCGACGAGTACCTCGGGCTCGACCAGCCCGAGCTGGCCTGCGATATCTTCACGTACTCGCGGCGTTGCCGTCGCCGTGTATGCATGAAAGGCGATACCTGGCACCACACGCCGCAGCGCTGCCATCTGCCGATACTCTGGGCGGAAATCGTGCCCCCACTGGCTGATGCAATGGGCCTCGTCAATGGCCACGAGCCCAAGCCGGCCCGTATCACGCAGCTTCCCGAGCAGCGACCGGAATCCCCCCGTCACCGCTCGCTCCGGCGATACCAAGACGAGCCTAATCCCCCTTTCCCCGGTGTCTTCGCTTCCCTCTGTATGCAAGAGTGCTTCTTCGATGCGCCTTGCTTCTTCGTAATCGACCCCCGAATGCAGCGCCGCAGCGGGGTACCCGTTGAGCTCGAGCGACCGTACCTGGTCTCGCATCAGCGCGATCAACGGCGAGATCACGACTGTCACCTTCCCCGTCACAAGACCCGGAACCTGGTAACACAGGCTCTTGCCCCCGCCGGTCGGCATGACCGTGAGACAGTCTCGCCCTTCGATCGCGGCATGGATCGCCGCCGACTGCAGCGGCCGTAGCTCGTCGTACCCCCAAACGTCTTTAGTGACCTCAGCAATGCGCGAGTCCACGTCTGGAAGTTGTTCATGGATAGATTGTGCTGAACTGCTCACAGGAGCGATGGTATAGTCCATCGTCGAAGCGTGAATTGGTGCCCGCACACAAGGATTCGATCTTGGAACTCCCGGTCTTTTACGCACTCGGATCGAGGAAGTCTACAACAGAGAATCCCTATAGCCTCGGGCACGGCGTCGAGCACAAAGGCGGTTATCACCGGTTCTATACAACCAAGCTTGTCCCGAATATCCGCGATGGTTACCGCCGATTCGTTCTGCACCGCCCGTATGGAGAAACGCAAAGCGGACCGATGAACCTGGATCAGCGGGTGGAACTGATCGACTCGGATCGCTTCCGCCATGTTGTCTCCGACTTCCGTTCTATGATTGAACTTGCCCAGATTCAGCACCCCGAGGTTGTCTTCGATATCTACCTCGGAACCATCGAAGATCAGCTCGAAGCCCGACTGACCGGAAATGATTTCTTCGCTTGGATGAATCGCTTAACGTTGTCCGTTGGTGATGCGATGGAATTGACGAATTGCAATCTCATGCTCGATGCATCCACGGGAGTTTTGTACGAAAACCAACCGGAATACCAGTACTGGGCTCGTATGCTCCGGTCGTGGAAAGAACGGCAGGGCAGAAAAATCTTTGTCGAGGCATTGCCCCGTAGAGGTTCGTGGTGCGAGGACTTTGATGCGGTTTGCATCGAACGATTTTACGAGAACGTCCGGGATC
>JBCDAP010000038.1:0-8440 GCA_039185335.1 Planctomycetota bacterium
CCCACGAACATCGAGGCTTCGCCCACATCTTCCCAGCCGTGCTGGTCGGAGATGGAGGCGTCGGGGGCCATGATGTTGATAGCGGGCAGGTCGTGGCGGAGGCCGATCTGCTCGTCGTTGGGGTCGTGGGCTGGGGTGACCTTGAGGAAGCCGGTGGCCATCTTGGCCTTGGAGTCCGACGATTCCGGGTTGGGCAGCACGACATAGTCGTCTTGGACGATCGGGATCACGCGTCCCACGAGGGGGAGTTTGACGAAGAGATCTTTGAGTTCTGCGGCTCGTGGGTCATCGGGATTCACCGCGACTCCGGTGTCGCCCATGTAGGTTTCGGGGCGTGTGGTGGCGACGGTGATGTGGTCCGTGCTGGACGGTGTGGTGACGGCGTTGCCGTCGGCATCGCAGAGCGGGTAGCGCATGTAGGCGAAGATGCCGTCGACCTCGATCATGTCGACTTCATCGTCGGCGAGGGCGGTTTGGGAGATGGGGTCCCAGTTCACGAGGCGTTTGCCGCGGTAGATCAGGCCGGTCTTGAACAGGCGGAAGAAAGCCTCGCGCACGGCACGCGCGCAGATCTCGTCCATTGTGAACCGCTGGCGTTCCCAGTCGCACGAGCAGCCCATCTCGACGAGCTGGTCGGTGATCGCCTGCTCGTACTCGTCCTTCCAGGCCTGGACCTTGGCGATGAAGGCATCGCGTCCTGTAGCGTCTTGGAGTTCTTGCTTTTTGTAATCCGCGAGCGCGGGCTCGCCGGCTTCTTTCAGGCGTTTGTCGACGACGGTCTGTGTGGCGATGCCCGCGTGGTCGGTGCCAGGCATCCAGAGCGTCTCGTAGCCCTTCATGCGGTGCGCACGGACGAGGATGTCCTGGAGTGTGTTGTTGAGCGCGTGTCCGAGGTGGAGGCGTGCCGTGACGTTGGGCGGCGGGATCAGCACGGTGTACGGCGGACGCTTGGCGCCCGGTTCGTGATTCGGCTCGGCATCGCGATCGACACGCGATGGATCGGCGTGGAAGACGCGGGACTCGGCCCATTTCTTGCGGATGCGCTTTTCGTGCTCGCTTGGGATGTACTTCTTTGGCAGGCTCACGGTAGTTTTCCGGCTGAATCGTCTTTGCGAAGAGTGAGTGTAGCGGGTGGGGCCTGGATGATCGCTTCGCGGAGGCGAGATGCCTTCGCGACCTGTAGATAGGTTTAATTTTCACCGAGTGTTTTCTTGCGCCGGAGGACGTGGTGGTAGTGCTGGGCAAAGCGGTGGGCCTCGTCTCGGATCGCCTGGCACAGCTTGAGGCCTAGGTTTTCGCGTCCGAGGCGGATGGGCTCGGAGCGTTCCTGGGTGTAGATCAGCTCTTCCTTCTTGGCGAGGGAGATGACCATGGGGGGTTTGATGTCGAGCTGTTCGAAGGCTTCGAGGGCGGCGTGGAGTTGGCCTAGGCCGCCGTCGATGAGGATGACGTCGGGGTAGATCTCGTGGCCATCGCCCGCTTCGCGGTACCGGCGCGAGACGACTTCGCGGATGGAGGTGTAGTCGTCGTTGTCGGCGGTCTTGATGCGGTAACGACGGTATTGGGATTTGAGTGGCTTGCCGTCGACGAAGCAGACCTTTGAGCCGACGGTCTCGCCGCCCTGCAGGTGGGCGATGTCGATCGCCTCCATCATGCGGATGGGCTCGTCGAGGTTGAGGGTTTTCTGGAGTGAACGTGTGCCCTTGATCGGGTCGACGAATCCGATCTCTTGCTCGGGCTGCCAGCCGTCTTTGGTGGAGGCACGCTCGTCGAGCTTCTCGATCGCCTGGATCTGGTCGCGGAGCAGGGCGGCTTTCTCGAACTCGAGTTCACGCGATGCTTCTTCCATTTCTGTTCGCATCTCGCGGAGCATGGCGGAGCGTTTGGTCTCGAGGAAGCGTGTGAATCGCTTGATGTCTTGCCCGTAGGCGGTGACCGTGACCTTGTCGGCGCACGGAGCGGTACATTGGTCGATGTTGTAGAGGATGCAGGGGCGGAAGTACTTGTTTTTTTCATCGTGGGCAACGATGTCGAGCTTGCACGTGCGGAATTTGAAGACGCGTTGAAGGATCTGGACCGCCTCACGGAGGGCGCCGGCGTTGGTGAAGGGGCCGACGACCTTGGCGCCGCGCATGAAGGCATCGGTGGTGCCGTCGTCGTTCAGGCCTTGTGGGTTGCGGGTGACGAAGACGCGCGGGAAGTCTTCTCGCTGGGTCACAACGAGGTACGGGAAGGACTTGTCGTCAACGAGGCGGGTGTTGAAGCGGGGGTGGATGTCCTTGATCAGGCGGTTCTCCGCCAGGAGTGCCTCCCACTCGCCCTCGCAGGGAAGGATGTCGAAGGTGTGGATCAGATCGAGCATGGCGTCTTTTTTCGGCCCCAGGTCGGCTGAGGGCACGAAGTAGGACGAGACGCGATCGGGCAGATTGGCGGCTTTGCCCACGTAGAGGACGACGCCCTTGTGGTCCTTCATGAGGTACACGCCGGGGATGGGCGACAGGGCCCGCGCCGCTTTCGAGAGGCGAGCGAGGCGTTCCTCGCGGGATTCGGTGCCCCACGCGGGCGGAGTATCGGCGGGGAGAAAGCCGTCCTCATCGAGTTGCTGGATCGGGAGGTCCGGGTCGTCGGGCATCGGGCGATGGTAGGCAGGGTCGCGAAGAAGTTGGGAAACTTGAGCACGCGCGATCAAGCGGGGTGGCCTTTCTGTGGGCATTCTTCTCCGGTTCAACCAACGACTAAGGATTCGGGCATGAGAGCAATCACCAGAGATGACTACCGCGACCGCATCATCAGAGTCCTCCGCCATATGCAGGACCATCTCGATGAAGAGATGACACCCGCGGAGCTTGCCAAGGTGGCGTCGTTTTCGGCGTACCACTTCCAGCGTGTGTTCCGTTCGCTGACGGGTGAGTCGGTGATGTCGCACATCAGACGCCTCCGTCTCGAGCGGGCGGCACTCGCGCTGCTGTCGGAGAAGGGAGACACGGAGCAGGGAATTACAGGACTCGCTTTCGACGCGGGTTACCGCTCGCACGAGGCGTTCACTCGCGCGTTCTCGGCGCACTTCGGACGGTCGCCACGCGAGTTTCGGCAGCACGGTCGGTCCGTGCATCTGCCAACGGTTCCTTCGGGTGTGCATTACGGGGCGCTCGAGGAACTCAAAGAATGGAATTTCATCGAAACGGAGTGCATTAGTATGGAAGTCGAGATCAAACAGGTCCCGGGTGTGAAGTATGCGTACCTGGAGCATAAAGGTCCTTACGAAGGCATTGGAACTTGCTTCGAGCAGTTGTTCGGGATCGCGGGCAAGGCGGGCATGCTCGGTCCGGGCATGGAGTCGTTCGGGTTGTACTACGACGACCCGGATTCGACGCCGGCGGAGAAGCTGCGTTCTCGGGCATGCCTCAAGGTCGGCGAGAATCCGCAGTTCGACCCGTCGATCGGCCTGAAGGTCGATCAGCGTGCGGGAGGTCAATACGCGGTGGTGATGTACCGCGGGCCCTATGAGAATCTGAAGCAGCCTTACGATTTTCTGTATCGCGAGTGGCTGCCCGAGTCTGGTCACGAGCCCGCGGATGCGCCGTGCTTCGAGATCTACATCAACAACCCGCAGGAAGTGAAGCCAGAGGATTTGTTGACACAGATCTGCGTGCCTTTGGCAGGTTGATTTTGTGTGGTTTGAACGTGCTTTGTTCAGTTCTGCCCGCAAGAGCGGGCCTTTCGCGTTGGGGAGACCAGGTTTGGCATACTTGATTGATTGTTCTGGAATGACAAAAATAGACGCATGCCAGACACACAACGCGGGCGTCCCCGCGAATTCGATCCCGATGCCGCGCTCGACGCGGCGATGAGCCTCTTCTGGGAGAAAGGGTACGACGCCACTTCCGTCGGGGAGTTGTGCGATGCCATGGGGATTGCGCGTCAGAGCATGTACGATTGGGTTGGCGACAAGAAGGCGCTGTACCTAAAGACTCTTGAGCGGTATTGCACGACGCGGATCTGCGGGTTGCGTGACATGCTGGCGATGCCGGGCTCGCCGCTCGGCAACCTCTGGCATTGCCTGCACGCGATGGCCGAGTTCGCGAAGCAGCCCGAGTCGATCGGGTGCTTCTTGACCAATGCGCAGTCCGAGTTCGGTGTTTCCGATCCTGATGTCTTGGCTCACACGCAGCAAGTGGAAACGTTCATCACCGAAGCTTTCCAGGATGTGCTCGATCGCGCGAAAGATGTTGGAGAGATCAGCGCTTCGGCCGACACCGCGGCGCTGGCCTCGGCGATCGCTGTGCTGCGGAACGGGTTGATGGTTGCAGGACGCTCGGGGCAGAGCAAGGAGTCGATCGACCAGACAATCCGGTTGATCGAAGGCATGCTAAAAGCGGAATGAGCGGGTTTAGCCGCCTCGCATCCAGAGGATGCCGACGACGCCCATCAATGTGCCCAAGGCGATGGCAAGGGCAATCGAGAGCACTACGGACCAGCTTGTTGGTTGTGGCTGCGGCGTGCGCACGATCTTGAGGGAAGCATCAGGGCTTGCTGCGGTGGGTGCTTCGCCCTGACGAGCCGCGTCTTGGACGACCGCGATGACGAGGTTCGCGTCGAACGGGCGGAGGCCCATGGAACGCCCGAGATCGATCAGGCGGTGGCGATCGCGCGGGCGGAGAATAGCGGACCGCCCTCCTTGGAGTGACTCGTAGACACGGCAGGCCATGATCCGGCGGGCGTCGGTCGGATCGAGACGGGACGCGTGAACATTCTCTCTCGCGATTCTCCGTTTGGCCTGCTCGGCAGCGATCAGACGGGGATCGACGTAGTCCTTCCGGGCCGCGTGTCCGCCGGCATCATTTGCACGATTCTCAGCAATTCGGCGGACAGCGGGGCGAGGCTTGTACGCTCGCGAAATCGGGATGGCACCAGAGAAAGGGTCGGCGATGTGGCTCATTCTGTCTCGCTCAGCAGATGACATAGAAGAGCAAGGGCAACGATGCCGATGTCTTGCTCGTTGGCGTCATCCATGACAGCCTGAAACACAACAGTCCTATCAATGTGTATTGTTTCATCATGCTGGCGTCTGACCACTCAAAAGAAGCGGAAACTGAAGCGCCAACGCAGGTTGAGGGTGATTCACAGGGGGGAGAAGTGTCGTTATCGGACAAAGTCGCGCAGGAAACGCCCAAATCGGACCAACAGGGCTTCGTGGAGTTTCTGAACACATTACAAGTCGTTGACTCGCCTCAGGATCCAACGGGTGTGCTGGCTTCGCTCCGTGCCTTGAGCAAGGCGGGGCGATTGCCGGGCTACGAGCAGCGTTCGGGCGGCACGTTCGAGTGCGCGATCTTTGGAGGTTTGTTTGACCGAACACTCCGGGGTCGAATCGAAGCGTCGGCATCTGGTTCGAAGATCACGATGCGGGTGACTTTGGACCGGAAGGTGCCGGCGATTCTGCTCGCGGCGTTGGTGTTTTCTATCTGGCCGGGCGTGTGGTTGCTGCACTCGCTCCTGACAACGTACTTCGGGTGGTATCCCAATCCCGAGTGGGTGACGTGGGCTTGGTACATCCCGTTGACGTTGCTAGGTTTGCCTGTGCTTTGGAAGCAGTTCCGTGCGGCCCGTGCTGCTGCGGCGGCTGATCTCCTCGAGGTGCTGCAGAAGGTCAAAGCCGCCACTGAGCGTTCATGAAGGCTTCTCAGGCGCTTCGGTCCGTGTTCGTCATTGTTTTCATACGATGCGGGCATGAGAACTCTGGTCACAGGATCGAACGGAACCGTCGGAAAAGCGTTTGTACAGGCGCTGCGATCGGGTGGGTATGAAGTCATCGGGTGGGATCGCGCTGCGGCTCCGCCGAGCGACGCTCACGCGGTGAAGTCGTACACGCTCCAGCACAAGCCAGACATCATTGTGCACCTCGCGGTGCCATCGGTTCCGACAGGTCTGGAAGATGAGGGAGCGAGGATTACGATCGATTGGAGTGTCCAGCTCGCCGAACTCGCGAAAGAGGTGGGGGCATGCTACTTGTTTGCGTCGACCGCGATGGTTTTTAGCAACAGCGCCCCTGGGCCGTTTCGTGTGACAGATGCGCCGGACGAGGAAGACGGATACGGGGGTGAAAAGGCGAAAGCAGAGCGTGCTGTGCTCGCAGCGAATCAGGACGCGGTTGTTGCAAGGCTTGGTTGGCAGATCGGTGATCGTGCGGGGTCGAACAACATGATCGAATTCCTGACTCGCTCCATGATCGAGAAGGAGTGTGTGGATGCGAGCACCAAGTGGATGCCCGCGTGCAGTTTCCTGGAAGACACCGCGTCGGCGTTGTGTTGGTGCTTGGATCAGCCGGGTGGCATCTACCATGTCGATTCGAATTCGGCGGGTCATTCGTTCGCCGATATTGCCAAGGCCTTGTCTGTCCTGCACGATCACACGTTCGCCATCGTGGAAAACGAAGACTTTGTGTACGACCAGCGCTTGCTCGACGAGCGTGTGCCTATTAAAGCGCTCGCGGAGCGGCTCGACTTCGACGCGATCGATTGACTCTACTCGGCAGCCACAGCCTCGGGGAGGAGACGGCCGACAAGGGCCTTGTCGAACGGGAAGTCTTTCAGGACTCCTTTGACGTCATCGAGTGTGACGGCGTTGAGGCGGGCGAGTTCTTTCTCGAGAGGCAGATGTTGTTCAAGGTAGGTCCAGTCTCGTCCGAGGCGTTGCATGCGTCCGCCGGGGCGTTCGCCAGCGGTGGTGACTTCGAGGGCGAGCTTGTTTCGGAGCTTGTCGAGGTCAGCTTCGGAGATGGATTGTCCGAGCATAGCGAGCTCTTCGCGGACGACGCGTTCGATTTTATCGAGGCGATCGGGGTCGCCCGAGGCGTAGACGTAGTAGTCGCCGCACCCATCGCGGGCGTCGAGATCGCAGGCGGCTTCTTCGGCGAGGCCGTTGTCGATGAGAGCCCAGTGCAGGCGTGAGTTCCCAGGGAGGCCCAACACGCGCATCAGCAACGAGGCGGCGTAGCGACGGGGATCGTCGTACGCCGGGCCCGGGGCGACCATCAGGAGGTAACCACGATGAACCTTTGCATCCTGCATGATCAGTTCGTTGGAGTTGGTCTGCATGCGGGCGTTGTCACGGGTCACGCCTGTTGGCTCCCAGTGCCCGCAGACTTGATCGAGTTGTTTCACGACGGTGTCGAAGTCGAGTTTGCCTGCGAGGGCGACCGTGATGTTGTCTGCCGAGTAGCGTTCATTGAAGTATGAGCGCATCTGTTCGACCTTGAGGTCGGTGATGGTCTGGTTGGTGCCGAGCACACGATGGTGGAGCGGGTGCTTGCCGTAGTACTCCTCGATGGCTCGTTCGTAGAGATTCCAGAAAGGCACATCGCCGTACATAGCGATCTCTTCGAGGATCACGCTCTTCTCCATGTCAAAGTCGTCTTTGCGGAGAGAGGGGCGCATGATGTCGCCAAGGATGTCGACCGATTGCTCGAGCATGTCGGGCAGGACACTGGCGTAGAAGCATGTGAGCTCGGCCGAGGTGTACGCATTGTAGTTAGCACCGATCTCGTCGAACTCGCGATTGACATCTGCAGCGGTTCGGCGTTCGGTGCCCTTGAACATCATGTGCTCGAGGAAGTGGCTGACGCCCATCAATTCGGATGGCTCGTCGCGAGCACCGGTTTTGACGAAGAAGCCTGCGGCCGCCGAGTGGGCGGACGGCATAACTTCGGCGATGACCGTCAGACCGTTGGCAAGAACCGCGTGTTTGAAGGTGACACTCATGCGCAGAGTGTAGGGGATGAAGTGACAGCGAGACTCAGTCGCTTGCGTAACGCGATCGAACCTCGGGTATCAGAACCTCTTCGAAGGCCTGCTCGAGGCTGCATCCGCGTAAGAAGCCCCAGTCCTGCTCGGCGGCTTGCGTGTTCACGTCCGCTGGCCACGAGTCTACGATGGCTTGCCGCTGGACATCGGGTGCAAAGGAGATTTTCGCTTCGGGGAAGTGCTTGGTGAGAAGTTCGGCGACTTCACCGGCTGAGGGCGAGAAGCTCGCGACGTTGTACACCGACCGCGTCAGGGACGAGACATCCGCACCGGCGAGCTGGAGTGTGGCGTCGATCGCATCGGGCATCACCATGAAGGGAATCCGCGCATCTTCGCGGACAAAGCATGCGTACGGCGTCCCCTGCGCGGCGGCGTGGAGCATCTCCGGGATGTAGTCGCTTGTTCCGCCCGATGGCAGTGTGTGCGGAGAGATGAGCCCCGGGTAACGCAAGCAGCGGAAGTCGAGCAGTCCCTCGACGCGGTCCTGGGCCAGCTGGCGATAGTGGTGCGCGTAATAGCGGCCGAGGTGCTCGCCGTAGAGCTTGTTGCACCCGTACATGGTGGTTGGGTTGGTGTGCTCGTCTTCGGGAACCGCTCCGGCAACAGCTTTCTGCTCAAGATCGGCGATCCCGAAAGCG
>JBCDAP010000039.1:0-8430 GCA_039185335.1 Planctomycetota bacterium
CGCGAAACGGGCCGCCCAGGAACTCGAGGACGGCTTCATCGTCAACCTCGGCATCGGCATCCCCACACTTGTCGCCAACTACATCCCAGACGGCGTTGATGTCTGGCTCCAATCTGAGAACGGGCTCATCGGGACCGGCCCCTACCCAACCGATAGCGAGGTCGATGCCGACCTGATCAACGCGGGCAAAGAGACTGTGACCGCACGTACCGGTGCCGCGTTTTTTTCGTCCGCTGATTCGTTTGCCATGATTCGAGGCGGGCATGTCGACATCACGATCCTCGGCTCCATGGAGATTTCACAGACCGGCGACATCGCCAACTGGATGATCCCGGGCAAGATGGTCAAGGGCATGGGCTGCGCGATGGACCTGGTGGGCGGTGTCGAGAATGTTGTTGTCACGATGGATCACTGCAACAAGAAGGGCGCTCCCAAGATCCTCAAGCAATGCTCACTGCCGCTGACCGGCGTGCGTTGCATCAAGAAGGTCATCACCGATCTGTGCGTGCTCGAGTTCGACGAGGACGCAGACCGCTTTCGGCTGACGGAACTCGCGCCGGGTGTGACCAAGCAAGAGGTCATCGAGAAAACAGAGGCCGAGCTGATCACCGACACCGAACCCGCAACGATGAGCATCTGAACGAGCCGCGACCATGAGGGAGTGGTCCGATCACCTCAACACCCGCACAAGCAACCACGAGAACACCATGAAGAACAAAGTCCATCAAACCGCTGCCGAAGCGATCGCCGCCGCGAACGCCGCGGGCTGCATCGAAGACGGCATGATGATCCACGCGGGAGGCTTCGGCCTCTGCGGCATCCCCGAGCAGCTTATCATCGCGCTCCGCGACACCGGCGTGAAGGATCTGACCGCTGTCTCGAACAACGCCGGCGTCGACGATTGGGGCCTTGGCCTCCTTCTCGAAACCCGGCAGATCAAGAAGATGATCTCCAGCTATGTCGGTGAGAACGCGGTCTTCGAGAAGCAGTTCATCGACGGCGAACTCGAGGTCGAGTTCAACCCGCAAGGTACGCTGGCTGAGCGCGTCCGCGCTGGCGGTGCCGGCATCCCCGTCTTCTTTACCGCGACCGGCTTCGGCACGCAGGTCGCTGAGGGGAAAGAAACACGCGCGATCGAATTTCCTGCGGGCTCTGGCAAGACCCGGAACTTCGTCGCCGAAACTGGCTTGTTCGCGACACTCGCGATCGTGAAGGCATGGCGCGCGGACCCAGCGGGAAACCTGCTCTTCCGCAAGACCGCGCGGAACTTCAACCCGATGATGGCCACGGCCGCGAAGTACACGATCGCCGAGGTTGATGAGATCGTCGAACTGGGAGAGATCGATCCGGACAGCGTCCACACCCCTGGCGTTTATGTCGACAGCATTGTCCAGACCACATCGGAAAAACGTATCGAACGGCGCACGACCCGCCACTCCTAGAACATATTGCGCCATCAGCATCCACCCTCGATGTGTGCCACTGGTAGCTTGCTACCAGTGTTTGGTGCGATCAACATCACCGGAGCACTGGTTGACAAGCAACCAGTGGCACACCCGAGACTCCTGGCACGTATTTGTCACCCCCCAAACTTTGGTCACCCCGCCTCCACTGAAGCGGGCGCGGTCTCCTATGCTCTGGCTTTATTCGTTCGTACCGGAGTGATCCCGATGATGCCGATCCGTTTCTTTGTTGGTGTGCTGCTTGCCGCTGCCATCTCTTCGCCCATCCTTGCCGACGGCCTTCGCGTTGTCGCTTGGAACATCACCAACTACCGCGGCGGCAACATCAGCGACATCCAGGCCGCTGTCTACGGCAATGGCACCACCGCCCCCTCCATGGCCCCTGATGTCTTCTTGCTCCAAGAGTTCCACACGCAAACATCGGTGAATGACTTCGTCAGGGCGCTCAACACAGCCACCGGCTCACCCGGCGACTGGGTTGCCGCACCGTTCATCTTGAGTCGCGATACCGAGAACGCGTGTGTCTACCGTTCCTCCAAGCTCATCTTCGAGCAGACCTTCCAGGTCACCAAGGGTGGGCCTTCGCCGCTCGGACCTCGCGATACCGATCGGTTCGACTTCCGCCTCGCCGGCTATCCCCAAAGCGCACCGGGCGCAAAGCTCGCCCTCTACGGCGTGCATCTCAAAGCCAGCCGCGATTCAGACTCTGTCTCTCGTCGTCACAATCAAGCGATCCTGATCCGCAACAACCTCGAAGGCACTGACACAAATCCCAACAACGGCGTTTACGACGGCCGCCCCGTCGACCTGCCGTTCCTTGTTGCGGGCGACTTCAATGTCTACACAGCAACCGAGCTTGGATATCAAGAGCTCACCGCCGACGCAGGACGTGTCGGACGTGTCTCGAACCGCGGGCAACTCCACGACCCAATCGCTAGGCCTGGCGCCTGGAACAACAATTCCTTCTTCCGCTACATCTTGACCCAGAACCCTGCCGGACAAATGGACGATCGCTTCGATCAGCTCCTTATCTCTTCGCACCTCTTTGACGGTCTCGGCATCGACTACCAGGGCGCTGCAGGCGTTCCGTTTTCCTCAAGCACCTGGAACGATCCCAACCACTCGTACCGTGCCTGGGGCAACGACGGCTCGCGGTACAACACAACACTCAACACCACCAACAACCAGATGGTTTCGAACGCGACCGCCGAAGCTCTCATCACCCTCTCCGACGGCAGCGGCCATATTCCCGTCTACCTCGACCTCGTCGTTCCCGCTGTCCTCGAGGCCGAAGACGTTATCGATCTGGGTAACATCACAGTTGGAGAAACCCTCGTGGCTTTGCTCCCGATCACGAATGCAGCCGACCTTGACATCTGGGAAGCCGGTGGTGTTCAACCCATGACCACATTGCTCTCCACGCAATCCGCTTCTGGCGCCGAGATCAGCATCCAGAACAACAACACACCGATCCCGGCGGGCGTCACTCGCGCGCACTCGATTGACTTCACGCCGACTATCGAAGGCGAGGTCACCTCAACAATCTCAGTGAACGCGCCTGGCGCCATCCCGAGTGGCCTGCAAGTCACAATCCGTGCCAACGCTGTCACACCGACCCTTTGCGCGGGCGACGCGAACTCGGATCGAAGCGTGGACGTCGCCGATTTCATCGCTGTGTTGCTCTCGTTCGGCGAGTCTGGCGAGAACCTCTTGGGCGACGCCAACGCCGATAACGTTGTCAATGTTGCCGACTTCATTGCCGTCTTGCTGAACTTTGGCAACGCCTGTTAAGCACAACAACGACACGACCAAAAAGAAGCTTCTGCCTTTTTGTGACCGAATCCCGGCTTTCGCCCTGTTGGTGCAGATTCCGTGCGACTTCCCACAACTCGAAGTGTAGGTTTTGTCGTCACTGAGGAGCCAGAATGACCGTCTGTTGTTTCAGGATTTTGTTCGCATGCCTTGTCACGTTGGTTGGGACAGCTTCCATCACCGCGAAGACAGAATTGCGCATCGATCGTGACGAAGCAACCGGCCGCGCTCTCTCGTTGCAGCTCGGCGACAATCGCGTGCTCCGCGTCGCAGAATCACCCCAACGCGTCCTGGGCAGCGCAACCATCACGAGCGGCAGCATCACAAACGGCGGCACCGGCTCGTACACAATCGCAACAGTCGGCGACCGCGCTGCCGGCCGTCTGGTCCTTGACGGGATCGCCTACCGCATCTCCATGAATGCAAAGGGCGAGTTCGCTCTCTCCACCATCGCCGAAAAGAGACCCTGTCTCTCTTGCCACGAACAGCATCATGGCGAAGAGCATCATGCGGTGCTCGACCTTGGGCAGAAACATGGCGACCACGCCAGCACGAATCTTGCTCCGCTCGCTTCAGCGATCGCTTCGACCGCACCAACCGCCGATGACGGAACAGTCATCGACCTGCTCGTCGCCTACACACCCGAGACTGTCGCCTTTGCGGGCTCGGTCAACGCTGTCGAAGCCGAGATCATCGCTGCGATCGATGCGACCAACACGTCGTTGGCGAACTCAGGACTCGGGCATGTTTCGGTGAACCTCGTTCTGCTTGTGCCGACCGATTACAACAACACCTCGTCTTTCTCGACCGATCTGAGCCGCCTCCGCAACGAAGACGGCTCCGCGGACGAACTGCTCATTCTCCGCGACGCGGCCCAAGCCGACCTTGTCGCGCTTATCACACACTCGGCGGGGTACATCGGATGCGGCATCGCTTCGATCGGAGGCTTCTCCGAGAACGCCGCTTTCTCGGTCACCGAATTGACCTGCGCACTCAACAACCTGACACTCCCGCATGAACTCGGACACAACTTTGGCTGCCTGCACGACTTCGACAATGCCGGCGTCCCCCCCACAACCACCGCAGCATCATTCGGCCTCATCTTCGGCCCCAACAACATCTACCGAACCATCATGGCCCAAGGTTCAGCGGTCCGGATCGAGCACTTCTCCAACCCCAGCATCTCGTTCATGGGTTCCCCGACCGGTGTCTCTGGTACCGGCCCAGACTCCGCCAACAACGCCGCCATGATCGAACTGACACGAACGAACATTGCTCAATACCGCGACTCGGCACTCCGGAACCTCAACGACTGCAACAACAACGCAACCATCGACGCCATCGAATTCGCAAACAACCCATCACTCGACTGCGACGAAAACCTCGAACTCGATTCATGCCAGATCGCAGCGAACCTTGACCTCGACTGCAACAACAACGGAACACTCGATTCGTGCGAGGTCGGCTTCACCCAAGTGCTCGATGGCACGCCCAAGTCTCCGGTCCTCTTCGGCACTACGCTGACACAGAACTTCACGAACGTCCCGTTCGCAACCGGAGACGCCAATGCCAGGGTCATTGTGACCGCCGGCTTTGCCTCGAACACCGCATCAAGAATCACCGCGAACTTCAACGACGCCCATTCGATCAACCTCAACGGGAACCTCGAACTCAACTGCGTCGGCCCGCTGATCTACGAGTTCACCGTACCCGCTTCCGCGATCAACGCCGGCTTCGGCAACGTCACGGTCACGTTCACGCCGAGTATCGACATCACCTCTGATTGCTCGGGCAACTCATCGGTCGAAGTCATCATCGAATACCCCGCGGGAAACCTCGAGGTTGATAGCAACTCCGATGGTATCCCAGACGAATGCCAGATCTGCTTCGGCGACGCCAACGGTGATCAAACTGTCAACGTGGCCGACTTCATCGCGGTGCTCCTGAACTTCGGCTCGAACGGTCAAGGCGTGCTCGGCGATGCCAACGCCGACAACACAGTTGACGTCGCCGACTTCATCACCGTGCTGCTCAACTTTGGCTCAGCCTGCGAATAATCAGTCTAAGCGGACATCGCCGCTGCCCTCGGCGATCTCACCAAGGATGTGCGGCCGCTCACCGAGTTCTCGCAGCTGACGCTCGACGCTCGCCGCAAAGCTCGATCGGACCACCAGGCAATAACCGATACCCATGTTGAACACGCGGTCCATCTCGTCAGCACTGATGTCACCCTTCTCCTGCAAGAATCGGAAGACCGCAGGCACCTCCCACGAAGAACGATCCAAGACCGCATCGACCTTGTCGTGCAAAGCGCGATTCAGGTTCCCCGGGATGCCGCCACCTGTGATGTGCGCCATGCCCGAAACAATCTTCTTGACCGTGTACCGGCGTAGAAGCTGAGCGATCGGCCCCGCGTACACGCGCGTTGGTGTCATCAACACTTCGCCAAGCGTGCGCTCCGCGTCTAACTCTTCATAAACCTTGCCCAAATCGAGCTTCGCTTCGCGCACAATCGCACGCACCAACGAAAAGCCATTCGAGTGGATCCCGTCTGACTCCAACCCGATCACCACATCGCCCGCCTCAACCCGGCTCGGATCCATCGCACGCTCGAGCTCAACAACCCCAAGCGCGAAACCCGCGAGGTCCATCCCATCCGGACCATAAACATCGTTCATCTCCGCGGTCTCACCACCGATGAGCGCACAATTGCAAGACGCCAACGCGTCCGACATCCCCGCCACGATCCGCTCAAGACGCTCTGGAATCACCTTCCCGCACGCGATGTAGTCCAAGAACAATAACGGCTCGGCACCCTGAACCACCAGATCGTTCACGCTCATCGCGACCAGATCGATGCCAAGCTCCTCGTACCGATCGGTCTCGCGCCCCATCTCGACTTTCGTGCCAACGCCATCGGTGCACGCCACCAAAACCGGGTCCTTGAAGTTCCGCTTAAAGATCGCCTCGTTGTAATCAAGACGAAACAGCCCCGCGAAGCCGCCATCGTTCTGGATGACGCGGGGTCCATGTGTCCTTCTCATGTGCGAACGGATCGCCGCGGCGAAGGCATCGCCCGCCTCAATATCCACACCCGATCCGGCGTACGTCAGCTTCTGCTTCTCGGTCATCACCCCATCCTAGGCACAAATCGCCACCGCCCTTCGCTCTCGTCCTCGACAGCCCGCCCTTCCAGGCTTACCCACCCTCCGCCGAAGTCCATAGCCAGGCGGATCTCGGCCTCCGACATCTCCTCGGGTTCCCAGATCCCCTCCGCAACACGCTCCACGCGCCCACGCCGACCGTCTAATTCGCGAGACACAATCTCTAAGTACGCCGCCCGGTGCGCCTCAATCCGCTCAGCATCAAAAGCCTTCTCCACGCAATCGCCCGGCAGCACGCTCACACGGAACGTGATCAGTACGCGATCATCTGCTCCCCATCCCGATGACCCATCCTTTGTTGGGGGCTCAAGCATCCAGTCGTAGTGCCAGCTTCCATCGGCGAGTGTGTGGCGGTGGACGACGGTACGTAGCATGGCGTAGGTTGTCCCATACAAGGCATTCCATCAACCCCACGCACACCTGATTCCACACGAGGCTCGATATGCGCCCCATTCTCTCCCTTTCAGCTGCTTGTTGCGTTCTCATGCTCACTGGGTGCCAAACCCAACGTCCGTTGCCGATCGTCGAGCGTTCCGCGGTCGAGGCCCTGCAATCCGGCATGCTGGCGACCGCAGAGGCCGAATACGCGGAGATCCTCGAGCGTCGCCCCGAACGCTGGGACGCGCGGTACCAACTCGCGGATATCTACCTCCGCACCGATCGCCCCGCTGAAGCATTAGAGCAACTCGACATCGTGTACACCTTCGCCCCAGCAGACAAAGACGTCCTCGACCGTCTCGCTGATGCGGCGATCGCGACCGGCAAGATCGATACCGTCCTCCACAAGCTCCGCAGCGCCGCCCGTGCCCATAACCGGTGGGAGGATTGGCTGCGTCTCGGCCGTATCCTGCGCGAATCGGGCGATCTCGACGCCGCTAGGCCGGCCCTCGTCGCGGCGGCCGTCCTCGACAACGGCGAGCACCTCCGTCCTCAGCTCGAACTCGCCCGCCTCCACGCCCAAGCCGGCGACACGCAGGCCGCTCTGGAACGCTACCGAATGGCCCTCTATCTCGACCCCAACTCCGCCGAGTCGCGGAGCGCCATCCGAGAAGCAGGCATGATCCCCGGACCAACAATCGCCATCCAGCCCATCGAGCAACCCAACAACTGAACTCTCCTCAACTTTTCTCACACAAACGGATGATTTGGTTCATCCGCGGTGTTGATCTCGCCGAATCCGCTTTGTACACTTTATCCGAATGAACGGATGAAACAAATCACCGAGTCATCCATCCCGGTCACCGATCGTCTCTCGGCCTTGTCCGAGGCAGTCCGCTTGCGCATTGTGCGGTTGCTTGAGCAGCAGGAGCTTTCCGTCGGCGAGGTCGCCGCAGTCGTCCAACTCCCTCAATCGACGGTGTCGCGTCATCTCAAGCAACTTGCCAACGCCGGCTGGGTGGCCAAGCGACCAATCGGAACCGCCACGTTCTACTCCCTTGTGCTGGACGATCTGCCTGAGCCGGCACGCGACTTGTGGACAGCCATCCGCTCGGGAATCGACACGGACGATCCGGACATCCAAGAAGACAACCGACGCGTGCGTGCGGTGCTGGACAATCGCAAGTCTGATTCGCGTTCGTTCTTCGGGCGTATCGCCGGCGAGTGGGACGAGATTCGCCTAGAACTCTTCGGCGAGCACTTCACCTCACTCGGCCTGTTAGCGCTCATCCCGCCGACGTGGACGATCGCGGACTTCGGATGCGGAACAGGAAACGCGACCGAGCTGCTCGCCCCGTACGTCGGCAAGGTCATCGCGATCGATCAGAGCCAGCCGATGCTCGAGGCCGCCCAAAAGCGCCTGGGCAAGCGAGACAACGTCGAGTTTCTTGAGGGCGCGATCGAGAGTTGTCCGCTGAATACGAACGCTGTCGATGCCGCGGTCACGGTGCTCGTGCTGCACCATCTTCCCGACCCGGCAGAGGCGATCCGCGAGATGGCACGTGTCACCAAACCCGGGGGGCTCGTTCTCGCAGTCGACATGCACGCGCACA
>JBCDAP010000040.1:0-8328 GCA_039185335.1 Planctomycetota bacterium
CGCCATCGTTGTCCGTGTCACGATCAACCACATCCGCTTCGATCGAGAAGGCCGGCTCGTCGGTCGCCACACGCAGCTCGATCGATTCGCCCGCATCCAGCGAGAAGTTCAGCGGGCCGGCGGTTCTCTCGATCGGAGGACTCGATCCATTGCGGATGAAAACCACCTGCGTGTTCTGGTCGAGCGACCAGTTGAGGGCGAGAAACTGTCCGCAATCGGTCGCGTTGGTGTAGGTGTACCAGACGTCGGGCGCGGGCTCGGGAACGTTGCTCAGCGGGGAGATCGTGGCGCTTCGCGTGGAGCCGCCGATGGTGGCGAGGCCTTCGGCGTCGAATGGGATCGGCAGCGCGTTCGCGCGTTCGTCGTGGATCTGCCCGGTGATGGCGTACGAGATCTGGCCGTGGCGAACGCCGGGCGAGCCGATCACGACGGTACGGGTCGAGAAGGCGTAGTCGGCGTTGGTGAACGATCCGCCTCCGCCGCCGGCATTTTGGAATTGTCCCCCGCCGCCGCCCGAGTAGCCCCCACCGCCGCCGCCGCCACTATGTGCGGCCCCGCCGCCGCCGTAGCCCCATCCGCCGTCGCGGCGTCCTTCACCTCCGGCACCGCCATCGGTATCTCCTGCTTCACCTCGCATCGGGACTCCACCACCTTCCGCCGCACCGCCTCCTCCGCCTGAGGCAGTGTTGACCCCGATTCCGTTGTCACCATCACAACCGCCGCCGCCAACGACACCGTTTCCATCGACGCCGCATTCATCGGTGGAGGCATCCAGGCCGTCTTGATTGGGTTCGGTGCAGACCCCCAAGACCACCCTCGAGTAGGCGCCGCCGCCCGCCCCAGCAACCGCCAGGCGCGTCCATGCGTCGTCGAGGTGGGAGTACAGCACCGCCGAGCCGCCACCGCCGGACCCTGCTTCGCTCTCGTTGGCTTCCAGGTTGATCCCGTCTTCGCCTTGCTCACCCACGATGAAACGGATAGGTCGGCCCGGTTCGAGCTCGAAGTCCCCCGCGCCGATGACCGCATCGATGGTCGCGGTGGCGCCCTGCCCGCCGGCGTTAAAGCAGTTGCCGTTGTTGGCGACCTGGGCATGCCCGCCGTCGGAACCGAGCACGATGAAGGTGAAGACCGAGCCCGCGAGATCCGGGACCGTGTGCTGCTCGAAGACGCCGGTGAACTCGAGCGTCTCGCCGGTCAGCAGCAGCTCGGAATCAGCATGGGTCAACGGGGCGATGGACAAAGCCAAGCCGGCGGCGATCGCCACGGCGGAAACGTGCGTCATGGTGTTCTGCATCTGTCAAAGATCCTGTTCTCAGGGAAATTCCTAGCCACCAGCATGGCTGCTGTGCACTCTCCTGCGGCTGACCCGCAACGAATCACAACCATGAGAAACAAACGGATCCGAGAGTTGACTCTCCGTCTCAATTTTGTTGCAATCTTGTCTCAAACCTGAGGCTCCGGCGAGATCGAATGGCACACTGATCAAAGTACGCCTCCTGGAGCGGTAAGAGATGAGCGAAGCGCGCGATGACCAGCAAAGAGATCCGGGCGACCCTCTGCTGACGTGCGTCCGCCTGGGACACAAGGAGAACGCCTCGGAAGAGGCCGCCTCGGGTCGTGATGCGTACGAGAGGTGGAGGGAGGCGACACGCCAGGTCTTCGAGGTGTCGCCCCGCGGCGGGCTCGACTCTTTCCGCTCTGAATCAGCGTTCTATAACGTCGACGGGCTGATCTTCACACGAAACTTGTTCTCCCCATGCACATACACGCGCGGGCGATCGCACACGCGCGGCAGCGAGAGCGATCCGATCACACTGCATCTGCCGTTGTTCGGACAGGAGCGCGGCGTGGCCGCGGGGGACGTGTTCGAGTCATGCCCCGGGCAGATCTCGCTGCGAGATTGGGCTCACCCATTCGACTCCGCGACAGAACAGACCGACAAGCTCGGCGTGGTGATCCCGCGAGATCGGATCGAGGTGAACCACCTGATCTACAAACACGCCCCGATCCTTTCGTGGGATGTCAGAACGGGGCTTGGGCATTCGCTGTTGTTGGCGTGGAAGACGGTGTGGGAAGGCCTGCCGCGCACGAAAACGAGTGAGGCGCCAAACGTTGTTGATGTGTTTCTTGAGAAGCTGAACATCACGATCGCGGACACGATGCGCGGCGTTGGTCTCTCTAAGGCCGGCTGTGATGAGTCGGGTAAGCCGACGCTCGCGGTGATGAAGCAGTTCCTCGACGATCACCTGAGCGATCCGGACCTCGGGCCGGACATGCTGGCCAATGCGTTCCACTGTTCACGCGCGACCGTTTACAGGCGTTTCGATTGGTTAGGCGGGATTCACGCGTACATCCGCGAAAAACGGCTCGCCCGATGCTTCAGCGAGTTGAGCGCACCGCGCGCATCCTCTCTGCGTGTTCACCACGTGGCGGAGCGATGGGGTTTCTCGCGGGCTTCCCACTTCAACCGCGCGTTCAGAGGCCAGTACGGGCGTTCGCCGGCGGAGGTTATTCGGTCCGCCAAACGAGGCGAACGCGACACGCCCGAGCAAGAGGACAGCCAAACCGCAGGGATCGGCATGCTGCACGACTGGCTCGATGACTAAATAGGCGCAATTCGGCGGTGCGACTGCTCAGCGTTCGGCGACGATGTACGACACCCACGACGGATCCGCGTCGCCCGTGTCGGTCGGCTCGTACTCGCCGTTGCCTTCGTCCGAGTCTTCGTCGGTACCTTCCCAGTAAACGGTGGACTTGGAGAAGCCCGCTTCTGCGAGGAGTTCGCGGAGTTCGGGGATAGTCCAGAGGCGCCAGTGGTAGGAGAAGGCGCGCTTCATCTTCGAGCCATCAGGGAAATGGAAGTGGATGAAGCAATCCATGTCACCCGTGACAGGGTCAAAGCGGTGCTGATCCCAGATGTATGTGAGCTTGGAGTTGATGACGCGTTTGTCGCGTGTCTCTTCGTAGGCTTCGGAGCCGCCGTAGGAATCCATGATGAGCATGCCGTCTTCGGCAAGCGATTCGTGAACAGTCTTCAGGTAGGTCCGGAGCTCGTCGCGGGTCTTGAAGATCATCCACGAGAAGTTCATGGCGAGAACGACTTCTGGAAGAAAGTCGTGCGCATCGCGCACATCGCCCTGGATCTGAGAAACGCGATTCTGCTGAGCAGGAGTAAGCTTGGCGATGTTGTTGGTCCGCCCCCACTCGATCGGATCGGGATCGAGGTCGACCGCGAGCGCGATGGCTTTGTTGTGACGGCGAACCCATTCGCAGGAAGTGTTGGCGGTGCCAGCGAAGTCTTCCCGGATGGTCACGGCACGCCGGCCTCGAAGATCTTTGAAAGTCTCGTCCACGAAGTCGATCTCGGCCTCGACGCATTGGACGGAACGCTGGTAGCAATCGTGACGGTCGGCCTGCGAGGCCATAGATGGTTTGGGTGCTCTGGAGGCCTTGGACTTCTTCTTCGAGACGCGATTCTTGGAAGCTGCTTTGGGCACGTGAGGCTCCGAGGGGCTGAGAGGCACCGGGTTGATGTAGGAACGAAGCAGTCATTGTAAAGGGTGCGGTGTTGTCGCGTACACTCGCGCCTATGAGCGTCGGCACCCTGTGGACAAGTGTTGAAGAAGGCCAGGCACACGTCGGGTGTGGAGATTGGCTTGACGTGGTGCTATCGCTGCGTAACGACGAGTTCGCGGGCGAGAGAAGTATCGATTTGATGTATGTGGACCCGCCTTTCAACACCGGAAAAGTGCAGCGAGCCGAGAGCGGAGAGTACGAGGATCGCTGGGAGAGCATCGAGGCTTACTTGTCCTGGCTGCAAGAACGGCTGGAAGCCACGCTGGTGTTACTCAAAGAATCGGGATCGATGCTCGTTCATGTCGATTGGCGAACAAGCCATCGGGTGCGTGTCTTGCTTGACGAGATGCTCGGCGTGGATTGCTTTGTGAATCACCTCATCTGGTCTTACGGTCTAGGCGGTTCGTCGCCGAGACGATTCGCACGCAAGCATGACGACATTCTTATGTATTCGGTGGCGCCTGACGGCCATTGGTTCGAGCCGCCCATGGTTGCGGCGACATCGCAACGGATGAAGGGACAGATGAAGAAGGCGACGGACGTGCTGGATGTCCCCGCACTCAACAACATGGCGAGCGAGCGGGTGGGGTATCCGACGCAAAAGCCGATCGCATTGCTCGATATGTTGGTCAAGGCGTGTTGTCCTGAGGGCGGGGTGGTGCTCGATCCGTGCTGCGGCTCGGGAACGACACTGGTGGCTGCGGTGAACAGCGGGCGGAGAGCGATCGGTATCGATCGGTCGGAGCGGGCGATCGAGGTGGCGATGGATCGTTTGATAAAGGGCAGCAGATAAGTTTGATTGGCGGCCGTAGGCGATCGTGCTTGGCGACCGACTTGGTGAGATTATGGCAAAAAAAGCCCGATTTTTCGGGCTTTGATGCATGTTGATGTGTTGCTTTGTGCGTCCGGGATGAGCGAACGATCAGCGGCGACGGCGGGTGGCGGCGAGGGCCGCGATGCCTAGCACGCTGGCTGAAGCCGGTGAAGGGATGTAGGTCACGGCGAGGTCGTTCACGAGGAAGTCTTCGTTGCTGGTTCTCTGGCCGTTGGAGAACTCGACATAGGTGATGGCTTCGTCGAGGTCGCCGGCACCGAAGATCTCGACGGTGGGCTCGAAGTCTGCCGTACTGAAGGCATGGACGAGTTCACCCTGGGCGTTGTAGAGGAGCCAAGCGGCGTTGCCGTCGTCGGAGTTTCCACCCGCGGTGGTCCACGTAGCAGCGAGTGCGGTGATGGGGGTATCGAACCTGATCATGAACCCTTCGAGCGCTGCGGTACGGGCGCGGGTGTAGGCGAGCTGGATGTCGCCGTTGCCGGTGTCGACGATCCGACCGCCGTTGGCGAGGAACCGGCTGCCGAGATCGCCCTGGCTGTCGGTGGAGAATTGGACACCCGGCGCGATCTGCAGGCCGTCGGTGATGGCGCCCGGAGCCAGGTTGTCGAAGGTGAACAGCTGATCGACCTGAATGGGATCGTAGCTGTCGCCGAAGAAGAAGATCGCGTTCGCGTGGCCGGCGGTGACGGCTGCAGCGATGCCCATCGTGACAAATCTCATCATGACTCTCCTCGTATGGAGCGATCACGCATGCCTGGGTGCAACAAAGAACCAGCACGTGCGCCGCTCGGACTCTGAATCAATGCGTCTGCCTGTGCATGACAGCGCGGGATAAGGAATGTAGCTCGGAGAGATGGTCTGTCAAGCAGGGCTCCGAGCTGAAAACTCCAAAGTGCGTGGTCAGAAGCACTAAGGTGCCGGGTGGTAGCGTTGGGCGATGGGACGGCGTCGCCCGCGTCCGAAGGCAGTGGAGGTGACCTTCAGGCCGATAGCGAGCTGTTTGCGTTTATATTCGTTGATGTCGGTGAGGCGCGTAATACGGGCGATGATGTCTTCGTCGAAGCCTGTCTCGCGTGCGATTCTTGAAGGAGATTGGTGCTTCTCCACGTAGCGTTCGACGATCTCGTCCAGGACCTCGTAAGGCGGAAGCGAATCTGAATCCTTCTGATCCGGACGGAGTTCTGCGGATGGCGGCTTGGTGATGGAAGGCTCAGGAATGGGCGGGACAGAGAAACCGCAGGCTGTGTGATTGTCGTTCATCCATCGAGACAAGGCGTAGACGCGGAGCTTGGTGAGATCCGCGATGACCGCGAGTCCGCCGTTCATGTCGCCGTAGAGGGTGGAGTAGCCCACAGCGATTTCCGACTTGTTTCCTGTCGTGAGCAGTAGCGCGTTGAACTTGTTTGAGAGCGCCATCATGGTGAGGCCTCGGATGCGAGACTGGATGTTTTCTTCGGTAATGCCCGGCTCACGCGGCGTGTCGTAGATAGAACAGAGATCATCAAAGATGGGCTCTAAAAGACCTTCGATGGCTTCGTGGGGACTCACGATGGGCGCCGTTGTGGTCCGAACGCCCAGGTTCGCGGCGAGCGCCTCGGCATCAGCGATCGAGCCTTCCGAGGAATATCGCGATGGCATCAAGCAACCCAGGATGTTGGCGGGTTCGAGTGCTGCGGCGGCGATTGTCGCAGTGAGCGCGGAATCGATGCCGCCTGAAAGTCCCAGGCAGGCCCGGGTGAATCCTGTTTTGCGCGCATAATCACGAACACCAAGAACAAGCGCATCCCAGAGCATGGCGTTCTCGGATTCGTCGCGGAGCGGCCCAGCGATGGACGCGGGTGATCCGCCCAGATCAGCGTCAATAGGGTCGCCCGAGAATCCTGCGTTGGCTGCGGTGAGAACGGGTAAGTCATTGTCAGACGAATCGCTCGGACGAAAGACGGCCGCGTAGCCATCGAAGATCAGGTCGTCATTTCCGCCCAGTTGATTGACAGAAGCAACAGGCACTCGCCAGCGTTCGCAGTGCTGGCGGAGGATGTCGCGCTGGCGATCGACCTTACCGATGGTGAACGGGCTCGCGGAAAGTGAGACGATGCACTCGGCACCGGCGTCGATCAGATCCTCGGCCGGATCGACTCGGCTTACGTAACGACCGCCGATCCGCCCTGGGATGGCATCGTCGGCTTTCCAGAGATCCTCGCAGATCGCTAGCCCGACTCGACACCCGGCAACGTCGATCACGCAGGGCTCGTCACCGGTCGCGAAGTAGCGATGCTCGTCGAAGACGTCGTATGTGGGTAAGAGCCGCTTGCGGTAGACCGCGATAGCTTTCCCGTCTCGGATCACGATCGCGGCGTTGAAGGGGCGCTGGTCTGGTGCCTCGCGGTGAGGTGTTCCGAGGACAACACACAGGCCCGGCGTTCGTGCGGCGAGGATCGAGGCCACACGATCAACCTCGGCCATCGCATCCTCAACGAACCCCTCCTGCTCCAGCAGATCACGAGGGGGGTACCCCGTGATCACCAGCTCGGGGAGAACCGCAAGATCCAGGCCTGGGCGGCGAATCACCGCCTGACAAACCGCCTCGACGACAGAATCGGCATTCGCGGCGAGATCGCCCACGGTCGGATTGAGCGGCAGCAGGGCGAGTTGCATGCCATGATTGTAGAGATCCGTGGAAGCTTTCACCTGGTGCCACGGTTAGACTTACCCCCCCTTCTGCTCCCTGTTCCCAATGTTCTGGAGGATCGACGATGAAAGCTCTCGGTGTACTTCTCGGCGCGACCGCAATCGTGATGGCAGCGACTCCTATGGTCTCCGCGCAGCTTGCAGAGAAGGTGAGCATGGAAGCCGCGTATGAGGAGGGTGACACGTATCGCATCTCGCGGACGCTCGATCTGACGCAATCTTCGGGCGAGGGCGAGTCTGCCGCCGAGCGAACCATCGGTGCGAGTGTCGCGTTCGTGCTCCGTGTGCATTCGGTGGAAGAGGGCGCGAAGGTCGCGATCGAAGAGATCCGCCTTTCCGGCATCAAAGGAGACGGAAATACAGCGCGTTTCAACATCCGCCGGAGCGCAGACACCCCCACCGCAAAGGTGCTCCGCGAGGCCGAGATTTCTATCACTTTAAACGAAGAAGGACGGATCGAAACCATCAACGGCTATTCGGAATTGGCGGAAGCACTTCGCGCAATAAGCGGAGAACAATCCTGGTCGGCCGGGCTCGCAAGCGTTTCGGGAATGAAGGGAATGCTTGAGCCCCTTTTCCACGCGGACGGCGGTGCCATCGGACGTCGCCCCGAGACCGGGTGGCCTGACACCGAAGAGGTGGAGTTGCCGCCGGTTGCTCTGCTCACGTTTACGCACAACCGTCGGTTGGGCTCGCTCGATGACGGCAATGCCAACATCGAAACCCGGACAGAAGTCTCGATCGAGCAGGTGGTCAGCGATGATCCGATGAGTCCGTCGGTTGAGTTGGGGGAGAACGAAGGGAGCAGCCTGCTGGTTTGGAATGTCGATGAAGGAGAGCTGGTCGAGCGTCGCTCGTCGCAGGAGATCGAGCTTTCTTGGTCGATCGGAGCAACGACAATCAATCAATCGCAGCGTGAAGAGACTGTGATTGAGCGTCTTTTGATTGAAGAGTGAGGGCAAAAACAGTACCGGCGTGTTTGGGCAACACGCCGGTGCTGGGAGAAGAGATGAGAACGTTTTTTTTATGCAGCGATACGGCCGGGCAGCTGCTTGCCCTTGCCGACGGTTCGCTGGTCCTGAGACATGCGGCATTCGGGCTCATCGACGATGGCCTGGATGACATCCATCGGGTCTTCACCCCAGAGGTCGGCGCCGATCTCTTCGGCAAGGCCTTCGGCTCGGTTGAAGACACCACCGCCAACGACGACTTGGGTTTGGCGGCAAGCG
>JBCDAP010000041.1:0-8310 GCA_039185335.1 Planctomycetota bacterium
TCGGCATCGTGATCTACGGCTGCTTGAATGCAGTACTGGCTTCGCTTGTTCGTCTCTTTGGTGTTTTTGTTGTCAAAGCGAATGGTTTCCGGATCTTCCCATGGCAGAAGACTGATGCCGCCACTGTTCGCAAGATTGCTGGCACTGGGGGTTGGAATTTGGCGATCGGCACAGCGATGAATCTTCACATTCGCGCCGATGCGTTGTTGATGAACATCTTTTTCTCTCTCGAAGGAAACGCGATCTTTGGCCTAGCCGTTTACGTGTCTGCTATGGTGAAACAGATCTCGGGAGGTATGGTCGACGGACTCGAAGCTGTTTCCACTCGCGTAAGTTCTAAAGACAATGAGGGGAGCCTCAAACGCCTTGTGAGTCGTACTGGGCGTCAGACAGCGATGGTGGTATTTCCAGCGATCATTGGTGTCGTCGTGCTTTTTGATCCTCTTGTTCACGTCTGGCTTGGCAGCCATCTGGGCGAGCTTCAATCAACCGAACAACTCCTGATCATCGGTGCTGTGCTTCTTGTTGGTTATGGCGCACGTGCCATCAGCGATGGATGGAGGCTGGTTTTTTATGGAGCCGGCTACATCAGATCCTACGCACCGATACTCTTGGCGGGTGGTTTGGCCAACCCGATCATCGGGGTCATGCTCATCTTCATGCTTCCTGATTCTGTGTCTTGGGTCGGACCTGCCGCGGCATTTGCGGTGACCATGCTCATGTTCAACGGGATTGGTATGGTCTTGAAGAGCGAACGCGCTTCTGGATTGAGACAAGGCCACAGTTATCTCTCATTGCTGAGACCACTTTTCGCGGCAATCCTGGCCACACCAGCTATTTTGGTCGCGAGCTTCTTTGATCTGGACCACTTGAGTCGCATCTTGCTCTCTGCGATCCCATTTGTTTTGCTCTACGGGCTTCTTGCATGGGCAATAGTTTTGGACGCACGAGAGCGAGCCATGATTCTGGCAATCCCACGCAAGATCATTGCCTTCAGGCGGAAGGGGGCGTCGAGTGGTACAACACTTTAGAATGTCGAATATAAAATGGCTCCTGAGTATACCGGAGTGATCCATGAGTGCGGATGTCCCTGATTTCCTGATCATAGGTGCCATGAAGTCCGGCACAACGACACTGTTTTCGGATCTTCACGATCAGAGAGGTTACTTCGCGCCTATCGACAAAGAACCCGAAGCGTTCAACAGTGATCATATCCTGACCGACAAAGGCCTCGGTGCCTATCTCGATCTATTCAAGGCGGCTCGGCCAGATCAGCTCTGCTATGAGGCCTCGACGGGCTACACCAAGTTCCCTGAGTACTCTGGTGTGACCGAGCGAATCAGATCAGTCTATGCGGACCGCCTTTCGCAACTCAGAGTGATTTACATTGTTCGTGACCCCATCAAGCGGATCATTTCGCAGCACTACCATGAGTACTCGAGTGGCTTGGTAGGACCGGATGCTGACGCAGAAATCAAAGCTCATCCCCGCTATGTCAATTGGTCAAAGTACGCGATGCAGTTGAAGCCTTGGCACGAGCTTCTCGGGAGTGACCGTGTGCTCACGGTGATTTTCGAAGAGTACATATCGGACCGAGTTGAGGGTGTAAGAAGAGTCTGCGAGTTCCTGGGGGGGCCGTTCGAACCCTCATCTGTCGGCATCGATAGAGTGATGAATCGCAGCGAAGGCAAACTCGTTCATACTCGCTTGAGCAGTGTGGTCGGAGGTAGCAAGGTTTACCGGAAGCTGATCCGCCCCTCGCTCAACGGAGCGCTGAAGGAAAAGCTTAAGGGGTTGTTGCAACAGAAATCCCCACCTCGGCCGCCCGGCCCCTCGGAAGAGACGGTTACCTCTTTGGAGAGCAAGCTTCGGGAGGATATGGAGCAATTTGTTGCGATGATCGGCCGCCGAGAGCCGATTTGGAGAAATGATTGTTGAACCGTCGAACTCCGGACAGCGGATCTAGTAAGCAGGGTTGGGCTCATCGATGACACTCCTCATTGCATACTTTGTCCTTCTCTGCCTCATCCTGCTGGCTTTGCCACTCTGGTCTCACTTTTATGGAAAAACTCCGCTTGTCAGTTTGCGAAATCTGACTCTCTTTAGCTTCTTCTGGTACCAGGCCTGGAATGCTATCCACCCGCTCACGAGCGATGTCAAAAGCGATTTTATCGTCCGAGATCTAGTCGGGAGCGGATGGATTTTCGCGATGGGTTGTACCCTCTTTTTGTTCGTTTACGTGGCCTGCTATCGATTATTCGGCATCTCTGAATCGCTATCGCACAAAGTCCCTGTCCCCTCGCGAGAGCCAAGCATCCTTGTTCTGCTCTTTCTTATGCCGGTGCTTGTTGTGATCGGCGGAGTCGCGAAGCTCACGGTCACAGTCCCTGTGATCGGTATTCTTGTGGCTCAGCTCGGTGTTGGCCTTATCGCGAGTGTTGCTGTGCTCGCCGGATGGGTGTTTGCGAGATCGTGGCAGAATGTGGTCTCTTCCGTGATCGTGATCGGTACCTTAGGAGCATGCTCCGTGCTCTCGATTTGGAACACCTTCGGGCGTCGGGAGTTGCTTGGGGTCCTCGTTTCCTTTGCCTTCGGGATCTACTTTTCTCGATTCCGTGGAGCACCGATTTTTAAGTTCTTGGTGATCGCAGCCGTTGCGTCATACCCCCTCTTGGTTTTGATCAATGCGTATTCGATAACACGAGGCGAAGTCAGGGGTGATACCGGTCCAGAGCAGGCAAAGCGTATTGTCGAGTACATCGCGACAGGAGGTACAGAACCGTTTATCGGTATGAAGGGTATTGGCCGTTCCCAGGAAGCAGAGGGCGCTTTCTGGATCATTGAGAACTATCCACGCGCGATCGATTATCCGCCACTCTTTGGTGTTTGGTACAGCGTTGTCAATACAGTTCCTCGCGCATTCTGGCAAGGCAAACCAGTGCCGGTAAGCAGCGTGATGGCCAAGGCGGCCGATATTGAGGGTGTGAATCAGGATGCAGTGACCATTACGGTGGGGGTTGTCGGCGAGGCCTTTGCGGACCGTTGGCAATGGTTTGCGATCATGGCATATGCAGCTTTTGCGGCATTTATTATCCGATTCTTCGATTCGTTGCTTTGGCGTAAAGAGACAAGCGCTTTACTTGTTGCTGCTGTTGCGATCAATCTGGGCCAGATTGTCGGTCTCTTCCGGGGTTCATTCCCAAACTTCGTGAATCTCTATCTGGTTGGCTTCATCATGGTCTACCCGACTTTGCTGGTATCTTCACGTTTTATTGGTCGCCAGATCAACCAGTCGAGAGGTCATGATGGTGAGAATGACAAGCGGTTATTCGAGCCGGGTGATAGTAATGACCTGACTCAAGACTCGCTGGAAGGGGATGAATTGCTAGAGAGCGACTTTGGAGAAATGGGCCATAGTTCAAGACGTCAAGATGCTCGTCAGGAGGCATCGGACTTTGGTACAGGCCTCTAAGGGCGAATTCGCAAGGCACTAACGAACTCTAACAATCTCAACACTGATCGGGCGATGATCCGATCCGGTCGCATTCTCGGCTCGCCATCGCACAATCGAGAGCTCACCGCTTGTCATGACATCATCAATCGCGACGGAGAATGGCCAGGGCCAATCGGGGTACGTTCCAACAAAGTAGTGCTTGGGTTTCGCCCGAAACAACCCCAGTTCGCTCAGGCGGCGTGAGATCGAGCCGCTCGGGGTTGAGTTCAGATCACCTACCAAGACGACGGGAAGCTCTCTCTGCTTGATGTGGCCGAGCAGCTCATTGCCGAATTCATCAACCATTTTGTGAGCATGGTTCCATTTCGAACGAAATCGCGGGGAACCAAAATCCCCTTGGATCACCGCGATCTGACCGATCGAAGTTCCAAGTGTCATGGCACGGAAGCCGAACACGAGTGTGTGAGCCGGCCCGAGTCGTTGGTTCGTAAGCCCGGTTTGCTACGCATGAGTGAGTAACAATGGGAAGCCAGCACCAGCTCGGTCGGGCAAATGTCGATAAGGATAAATGTTCTTGAGTTCAGCGTCATCGCGAATCCGGCTCAGTAACGCGTCCGAGGTTTCGACGAGCGAAACCACATCCGCTTGCGAGTCCTTGATCATCGCGATGACATCTTCTGTTTGTTTGTTCCAGCTCAGAACATTGAAATGCAATATCTTCAGCGTGTTCGTCGCTTCATCGACATGAACCCGCTCAGCTCGGGGTGACATAGGCAAAGCGAAGTACAAAGCAATCGTGATCAAGATCCCGGCAGAGCCAAAGCGCCAGGAACGGATGACAAAGCAAGCAATGCTTAGTACGAAAGCCAGCAGCATCAGTTGTGATGAGATGTTTGCGATCAAGTCCGCAGGCCAGAAGGCCGAAAATGACGCGGATAAAGGAAGAATCGCAAGTATTCCGATGAGCGTTGAGCCGAACAAGATTCTTGCGATGCCGGTGGGAGTGAAGCAACGCAAGCGAGCAGATACTTCCTCGTGTTGATTCACCCCAGCACTCCGCTCGCAACAACACCGATCGCAACGATACCCATCACGATCGTGAGAGGTCCTCCGAATCGCGCGTAGTCCATCCAGCGGTACCCTCCAGGTCCTGCGACCATCAGATTCGTCTGGTAGCCGATAGGCGTTGTGAACTCGGCCGAGCTCGCCATCGCGACCAGAACAGCGATCGGCAACAGTTCCATCTGGGCATGTTCTGCCGCATCGATCGCGATGGGGAAGACCAGAACTGCTGCCGCGTTATTCGTGATGAAGGTGGTAAACAAAACCGTCGTGAGGTACACCGCGGCCATCAACCCGAGTTTCCCGAGCATCGGTGACATGGCACGCAATGGTTCGACCGCTCCAACCATCCACTCTGCCATGAGCGGAGCCAGGCCGGAAGACTGCATCGCAGCACCGATACCAAAGGCACCACCAATCACCGCAAGCACCTGAAAATCCACCGCACGTCTTGCCTGAGGCCCCGTGCAGCATCGTGTCGCAATCATCAGCCCCGCCGCGATCATCGCCGCGATCATCGCTTGGTTCGCTTCAAAGATCCCCGGCAAGCCGATCGAAACCAGCAGCACGAACGCGATCAAGATGCCGATCGCGAGCAACGCACGTTCGTAGCGAGGGGACGGCGCATCCTCAAGTTCGCTGACAAGATAAAACTCCGATGAGTCACGGAACTTCGCAGCGAAGTCATTCCCTCCCTCGAGCAAAAGCGTGTCGCCCGCGCGGAGCTTGATATCTCCGATCTTTCCCTCGATTCGATGACCATGGCGGTGCACAGCAACAACCACTGCGTCATAGCGCGAACGTATCCCTGCAGCGCGGATCGTGCGTCCGACCAGCGGCGATCCTGCCGAGATCACAGCCTCAATCAACCGCTGCGAAGGACGGTACCCGGTGAACTGTTCTTTCTCGAGACCTGTCGGCACCAGCCCTTTGCGCGTCTGAAGATCCACCACCGATTCGAGCGCACCCACGAACACCAGAACATCGTTCGCGTGGATCATTTGGTCAGGGCCGACCGCTGTGATCGTTTCATCACCTCTCTCGATGCGAGCCAGAAACAGCCCGGGCAGATGCCGAAGTCCCGCGGCCTCAACGGTTCGATTTACAACTGGAGAATCCGTCTCAACCCGAAGATTCGCCGTGTACTCACGCCGATCCCCAGCCTGCTCCCCCTTCGATGCCGACTTGGGCAAGAGCGCTCCGCCGAACAACGCAACGTAAGTGCAACCGATGATCGCCATCGCCAGCCCGACCGGCGTGACTGTAAAGAACCCAAAGAGCGGAATCGATTCTGGATCGAGCCCCGCCTCGCTCACTACTTTGCGTTTCTCAATCAAGAGTCCCGCGACCACAAGCGTTGTTGAAGTTCCGATGAGCGTTGTCAGCCCGCCAAGAATCGCCGCGAAGCTCAGCGGCATCAGCAGTCGCGAGACCGGGATGCCGGTTCTCTTGGAGAAAGACGTCACCATCGGCATAAAAGAAGCCACGATCGGAGTGTTGTTCGCGAAAGCACTCAGAAAAGCCACGGGGATCACAAGCCTAATGCGCGCGCTCCGCTCGGTCCGCGCGTTGCCCATCAGCTTGGCAGAAATAAGCTGGATCGCCCCGGTCTCGCGCATCCCGCACGCCACAACATAAAGAAGCCCAACCGTGAGCACCGCCGGGTTTGCAAACCCCTGGATCGCTTGGGACGCATCGATCACCCCGAAGACAAGCAGGGCGGTCAGTGCTCCCATGATGATCAGATCGGCACCGTACCTGCTCAATGCCAGCAGCGCCAGCATGCAAAGCACCACGCCGCCTGTGATCATCATGTCCAGATCAACGCTCATCTGGCGTCATCCTGACAGGAATTCGCGAGGCCTGCTCGATCAGACCGCGGCACCGGCTGTTGAAGTCGATCCAACCGCGTTCCGCAATGCCTCAACTTTATCGGTAGCTTCCCATGTAAATAGGCCGTCTTCCGCAACACGTCCGAAGTGCCCGTGTCGGGCGGTGGGGCGGTAAATCGGACGAAGCAGATTGAGGCTCGTAATAATCCCTCGCGGCGTCAGCGAGAACACATCCCGGATCGCGTTCACGATCGCCTGCTCGTCGGTCGAAGCCGTACCCTTGGTGTCGATGCGGACCGAAGTCGGCTCGGCTACGCCGATCGCGTACGACAACTGGATCTCGCACACCTCTGCCAGCCCCGCCGCGACAACGTTCTTCGCGATGTAACGAGCCATGTACGCCGCCGAGCGATCGACCTTGGTCGGATCCTTCCCAGAGAAAGCTCCGCCACCATGTCGTCCTGTACCACCGTAGGTGTCCACGATGATCTTCCGCCCGGTAAGCCCGACATCGCCGTGCGGTCCGCCGATCTCGAACAGGCCGGTCGGGTTCACGTGAATCTTGATGTCGTCATTCCACCAAGCGTCACCGAGCGTTGGCCGAATGAGCTTATCGGTGATCAGGGCGTGCAAATCCTTCTGAGCGCTGTCATTCGAGTACCGAGGGTCGTGTTGAGTAGAGAGCACCACCGTATCGACTCGGATTGGTCGCCCCGTTTCGTCATATTCGAACGTAACCTGGCTCTTCGCGTCAGGGCGGAGACCCTCGATCGTGTTGGCCTCACGTGCGAGCTTGTGATTCTCGACAAGACGATGCGAAAGGAAGATTGGCAGCGGCATGTACGAGCCTGGAGCGAGGTCCTCCGACTCCTTGCAAGCAAAGCCGAACATCAGCCCCTGATCACCAGCACCGATCTCGCCGCCGTCGCGTTCCACCCCCTGAGTAATCTCCGGTGATTGCTGCTTGAGTGAGACAAGCACAGCGCACGATTGCGAATCGAACCGCATGGCACCATCGGTGTAGCCGATCTCCTCGATTGTCTCTCGCACAATGTCCGAGATCTCGACATAGGCCTTTGTCTTGACCTCACCAGCGATGACCGCCATCCCAGTTGACACCATCGTCTCGCAGGCCACGCGAGAATCCGGGTCCTGCCCGATCATCGCATCCAAGATGGCATCCGAGATCTGGTCCGCGACCTTGTCAGGATGGCCGCAGGAGACCGATTCGCTAGTGAAATAGTAATTCGGCATGGTGTTCCTTCATCGGGCGTTGTAGGTAGTACGGCTTCGATATCAATGACATATCATCGACAGGAAATCGATAATATCCATATTTCCGGTTAAATGGATGGAAGAGTATAGAGCGTGACACATGTGCTCGCAACATTGTCGAGATTCCGGGGTCTCGCAACGAAGGCAAAGCGGGCGCAATTGCATGCGATTGCAGGTCCCGGCGTTGTCTCAATGCCGAGCTTCGCTCTGCCTCTTGTTCTCGCGAATTTGAGGTCTCGAGGCACGCACCGGATAGGTGGCCAAAAAAGCAACACAGCCGCGTCCTGTGCTCCGCGGCTGTGTGCGTGGCGTGCTCACTCCGATGGGGGAAGCCGGAGTAGGCATACTGTGGCAGTTTGTCTCGAGCCTGCCGGCTCGTTGAAGGTGGGGGGAGGTGATCTGCCCATCTGATCACCCCGGTCCCCGCCTTCAACGGGTCGACCTGGACTCGTTCTCCTCAAAGGCTGAGGCGTGCTTTCGCTCGCTTCAGCCGGCCGCTGCCCACTGCGGCTTGATCCAATCCCGCCTCCCGCACGCGTCCTTGCTTCCGTGCGGCCGAGCCGGGTTCCACTTGGGTCTGAATGTGTCTATGCGAACAACGTGCCAAACAGAAAAACCATGCTTTGCGAGCTCTTGGCTTGGTTTTTAGCAGCAAGCTGATTTGTATTTATGATATTTCAGATTAAA
>JBCDAP010000042.1:0-8278 GCA_039185335.1 Planctomycetota bacterium
AGTTGTAGGCCTTAGATACAAGGAACATGGCGGCGGTTTCTTCTTCTGACCATGCGGCGTGATGAGCGAGTAGCAAGTTGAGGGATCTGTCACTCTAGGTGCTAGCGGGTGGTAGCTCAGATGGAGTTGTTTCAGATAGTTACATGGTTGCCTGTCTTTGAACCCGAGATATATTTAAAATAGATCTGTTCTTCCGCCAGAACGCATAAGCGTTAAGAACGACAGTGTTACCCATCCGCCAGCGAGCCCTGGGCCGACTGCTCAGGACTCGGTGTTCGTATGGTTGCCTGTTTGCGGGATAAACGGGTCAGCCGTCAAGAAACTCGTTCTTCCCGCATCGGGCAGTGATCCGACACGGTGGGCCTGCCTGGGGTGTTGTGCCGTGTGAGAGAGTACTTCGTTATGAATACCAAAGTTATCCTTATTGCAGCCGGTGCTGCGATGATGTGCGGTTTCTCTTCGGCCCAAGACGAGCTGCTCCGTGACCCGGGCATCGAAGCGGGCTTCAGCGGAGATCCGCGCGACATTTCTCCATGGGGTACTTTCGGTGCCGCTGGTGTGAACCGATTCTTCGGAGACAACGGTCACCTGAGCTTCTTTTCTGACGCCCCTGGGAACTCCGGTGGGGCATTCCAGGGCGGTATCGCAGGCCAAGCCGGTATCGAGTACACCTTTACCCTTGTCGATGTTCGCATCGAGTCGAACTTCAACGCCAACATGCGCTTCGGCCTGGAGTTCTATGAGGCAGATGACGCCACCAAGATCGACGAGGTATTCGTTGATCTTGATACCGCCGCAGACCTTACTCCTCTCGGCGAAGTGAACGGCGGCACGTTCCAGATGTCCGCGACCGCTGTCGCCGGGACTGTCTTTGTCCGTCCTGTCATCATCTTCGACGGTGCTGCTCCCCTCGGTCAGGGGCAGGCGAACCTCTTTGTATTCGAGGCAAGCCTCATCCCAGCTCCGGGTGCCGGTTTCCTTGGCATTGCCGGTTCTTGTCTGCTCGCGAGGCGACGCCGTTGATCGACTGACAACGCAATGATCTCTCGGAGGGCGGTGTTTACACCGCCCCCGTGTACTCTTTGTGGCCTTGATCGTTAGGGGTAGCGACGCACGGCCGTCGCCATACCCCGTGGGGGGACGTCGACCGAGATCCATTCGCCACCGACCGTCTGGATCGCGACAGTTTGATCAGACGAAAGCCGGTTCACGAGCACAACGGCGTAGCCCGATTCCGTGAGCGAGAAAGCGAGCGCCTGGACATCGTTTCCGGAGTATGTGCCGCCGAAACGCGTCAGCCTGCTGACGGCGACGTGCGAGCCGGGCTGGGCGGCGCGGGACACATGTGCCATCGCGTAGAACTCGCGCTCGAATCGGACATCTTCCCATGTGTCGGTGTTGACGGTCGCAAGGCCCACGCCTTGTGAGTCGTTGCGCGGAGTTGGGCCGAACTGGTGGTCGAGCACGAGGTTCCATTCGAGCGCGACCGAAGCACCGCTCGCGATACCATCGAACCAGTTGTGGCGGAGTCCCCATTCGACGTCAGGCCACCACACGCCGCGGTCAGCACCCCATCCCGTGAGTTCGGTCGTATAAATCAGCTTGTCGGTGTATTGCGAGCGCAGTGTGGAATAGACCGAGCGCATGTCATCGTCGTTGCCGTAGTAGCAGTGCCAAGCGGAACCCGCGACAGCGTCACCGATGTTTGGATCGTTGAAGATGCTTTGGACAACCTGGAGTGGGTCGACAGAGGGTTCGTCCCACGGCGGAGCTTGGTCTGCCGGATTGAGGAGCCAGTTGTGGTCATGAACCACGATCTCGGTCTCGATGTTGGCGTCGGCGAAGCGAGGGACGAGTTCTTCAACCAGCGCGATCTGATCTCCCGAGGTCATGCGCATGCAAGGGTACGAAGCGTTGTCGAACTGCGGCTCGTTCTGCAGCGTGATCGCGCCGATTGTGATGCCCTCCGCGGCATAAGCCTCAATGAAGCGGACGAAGTAGTCGGCGTAGGTTCCAAAGTGCTCGGGCTTGAGGCGGTTGGTTCGTTGGAGCGCCAGATCGAGGTCAGACAGTCCGATGAGCGACCCGCTCGTCTTCATCCACGCAGGCGGGCTCCAGGGCGAGGCCATGATCTCCATGCTCGGGTTGCGGCACAGCGCCTCCTGCATCATCGGGATGATGTAGTTTCGGTCGTGCGCGATCGAGAAGCCTGAGAGGTCGGGGAGGCTCCTGTCGGCGTAGGTATAGAAAGTTGGAGTCGCGGTGAAGTCAGATGAGCCCATGGGCTTACGCAAGTAGCTGAACCCCGCGCCGGTGTCGCGGTCGAACATGCGGTCCATTGTCCACTCGAAGAGAGCAGGGTTATTCTGACGGAGCTGGTCGAGAACGTAGGCCGCCGCATCGGTCATCGATGCGCCAACACCCTTGACCTCGTGGAGTTTTCCCGATGGGTCGATGATGACCCTCCACTCGGTGTTGATTGGTTCGTTGGAGACCTGAGCGGGCGCAAGCTCGGTAAAGAGTTGGCGGCCATCGTCTTGGTTCTGGTCGAAAGGCTGGCCATCGTCATAGGGGAGGAGCTGAGCGTCGCGCTGGTCGCCGTCGGAGAAGCGAGTGATCCAGACGCGAGCGGTCGCTGCGTCCGGGAGCGTGTCGGAGAGTGATCGTGTGAGGAAAAGGAGATCGAACATGTCGGCTTGCAGATTGCCGTCGAGGTCCGGAGCCTGCTGGGCACCAAGCAGTTCGATATAGGCGTTGTAGTCGCCGGTGGTGGTGATGCCATCGCTGTTGATGTCGGTGACTGGCAGACAGCTCGCGTGGACTTGAGTGCCCGCTGCGACGAGAAGCCAGATGGTCGTGGACGATCGGTTCATGCTTGCTTCCTCACTATTATCCTTTCACGGCCCCGGCGGTAAGTCCAGAGATAAAGTCTCGCTGGAGCAAGAAGAAGATCAGCATCACCGGCGCGACCGAGATAAGCGTCGCGGCCATGATGAGTCCGTAATCCGTCCCATAAAGGCCACGGAGCTGGGCGATGTACGTGGCGAGTGGGAATTTTGCCTCTTCGCTCAAGATAATTTGCGGCATGAGAAAATTGTTCCATGCGCCGAGGAACGTGATCAGAACGAACGCGCTGACCATCGGCTTGAGGAGGGGGAAGGCGATAGCGAAGAAGATGCGGAACTCGCCGCAGCCGTCGATGCGTGCTGATTCGATAATCTCCATCGGGACGGAACTGATGGTGGCCTGCCTGAAGAGGTAGACACCAAACGCGGGGGCGAGTCCTGGGAGGATAAGGCCCGCGTACGAATTCAGCAGACCGAGGTCGTAGAGCAAGGTGTAGAGCGGCGCGAGCAGCAGCGGGCCAGGAATGATGAGCGCGGCGAGGACCGCTGAAAAAACGAAACCTCTCCCCACGAAGCGGAGACGGGCGAGGGCGTAGCCGGTCATGGCGGCGAAGATGCTGGCGAGTGTTGCCGAAGCGGATGCGTAGAAAACGGAGTTCAGCAGCGCGCTGGGAGCGTTCCGGCTCGCGAAGAAGGCACGGAAGTTGTCGAAGCCCAGGTTGGACCAGTCGATCCCTAAGAGCCCGTCCCCACGCGGAAACATGATGCCGAGGTCGCTCGATCCAGGCGAACGGAGCGCTGACACGATCATGTAGAGGAATGGGAACGCGATGATGGCGGCCATCGAGTAGAGCAGCACGTGCAGAAACAGACGGGATGTATTGTGTTGAGTGGGGATCATGCGGCTCGCTCCCCCGAGAAAACGCGCTGAAGCAGCGCAAACGCCATCATGATGATGGCGAGCGCCCACCCGATCGCAGATGCGTATCCCAAGTCGCCCGACTCAAAGCCCCATTGGTAGAGGTACATGACCACGGTGAGCCCGCGGTTGTCCGGGCCGGGGCCATTCAACATGATCCATGGCAGCTCGAAGAGTTGCATTGATCCGATGATCGAGAGCAGTACGACGAAGGTTCCGACAGGACGAATCGCGGGGATGGTGATGTGAAGGAATCGCGACCATGCTCCGGCGCCGTCGATGGAGGCTGCCTCGAGGAGTGTGCGGTCAACATTCTGAAGGGCAGCGAGGAAGTAGACCATATTGAAGCCGGTGTACATCCAAAGCGCGACGAGTACGAGGGCGGGCATGACGAATCGAGTGAGCCAGGGGAACTCAGGGTCGAAGACAGAATCAATGCCGGTTAAGCCGCTCAGCGTGTCAGTCAATTGAAAGAGAAGACTATTAATGAGCCCGGTCTCCTTCTCGAAGATCAGCTGGAAGAGCAAGCCTGCAAAGACGAGTCCTATGAGCACGGGTGAGAAGAAGACAAGCCTGAGCAGGCCTCGGCCGACGATGCCGCGAGAGTTGAGCGCCAGAGCGAGTCCCAGGGCCAAAGGGATTTGTATGAAGACCGAGGCGGTAGTGAAGATGACGGTGTTGCGGAGCGCGATCCAGAACAGCTCGTCAGCCAACAGGAAGCGGAAGTTGTCAAGAAAGACAAATTCGCTCACGCTTGGGCCGGCGGTGGCATGCATGGACAGCGATGCCGAAGAGAAGAGTGGGTAGACGATGAACAACAAGAAAATGCTGACGAAAGGCAGCACCATGAGGTAGGGAGCGATCCGAGAGCTGAGTCGGGTGCTGATCATGGAGCCTGCTCCGTGATCTCAGCGAGGAAGGGGTTGCGTTCTAAAACCGAATCGAGCTGTTCGTTGGCGGCCTGAAGCAACTCACGGGCAATGGGCTCGAGCTCCTTAGGGGAAGTCATGTTCTGTTCGCGGGCGATGTCGAGGAGACGGACACCTACTGACTGGAGGAATGACTGGGCAGCGGGGAGATAGGGTGAAGCGGCGCGCGGCGGGACGGTCGGTGCGAGTTCGATGTAGAGCGAGCCGATCTGCTGACCTTGAAAGTACTCGTCGGGCTCGTGGTAGAACGGTTCGGACCAGAGCGATGTGATGGGCGAGAGCACACCCGCTGACTTCCAAGTACGCTCGGCAGGGCCGACTGAGAAGTACATTTCTTGAGCGAGTTCCCAAGCGTGGTCGAACGAACGGTTGTCGGAAGGGATGGCGAGCATCGTCCCGCCGTAAACGGAGGTGCGGCGACCACCGGGTTCCCACGCGGGCATCGGGATCACTCGGACTTTGCCCGAGTTCTCGGGCATCTCGCGGCGCCAGACGGCTGTCATCCAGTCGGGAGCAAAGTAGGCAATCGCATCACCTCGTACCTTGCGACGGTTGCCAGTGTCAGTAAAGTCGGGGATCTCGGTGGCGAAGCGCTGATTGCCCACACACCAAGAAACAGCATGCGCGAGCACCTTCGGAGCGGGGTCCGCGGAGAGACTCGGTCGTCCGTTCTCGTCGAATAGGCGGCCGCCGGCTTGTCGAATCAGCAGTTCGGTGTAGCCCGACTGTGTGGGCCAATACGAGATCGCGTAGTGGTCGGGGCGTCCGTCCGCATCGGCATCGACGTTTGCGATTGGTGCAAGCGTACGGAAGAAGTCCTCCCATGTCTCGACGTCATCGAGTGAGATGGAATGGTGATCGAGGATGTCCTGGCGGACGATGAGACCGACAGGGTGAACGTCGTGCGGAAGCCCGAGTTGTTTCCCGCCGTGCTGCCACGCCGCGAGAGAAGGTGGGTTGATTTGCTCAAGAAGTCCCGACTCCGAGAGGAGTTCATCGAACGCTACAAGCCCGAGATTCTCCGGCGGCCCGCGGAATAGCTGCCCGGCGGTGGCGTACTCGAGCTCGAACACATCAGCGACCGGTGTCCCTGAATACAGTCCCGACCGCACTCGCTGCATCAACGCTTGGATATCGACGCGGAGCAGGTTGATCCGCAGGTCATGACGATCGGCGTACGTGATGATCGTGTCCCGGTAACTACGCGCGTGCTCCTCGGCGAACACCCACACCTCGAGGTCGCTGTGTTCTTGAGGCGGATCGAACGAGAGGATGCCGCCACTGATCACCGCAAGCACCCCGATCAGCAGGAGCGGTTTGGATCGCCCGGTCAGGTCGAACATCAGTTCAAGGACCGGTCGGATCAAGGTTTTGCCTCCGGAACAATCGAGCCGATGGGCTCGTCGGCAGTGATCATCGGGTCTTTGATGCTCAGCCACCCGGAATCGCCTCTTGGCGTTTCTACGGGGTGGATCCCGATCAGAAGACGCGTGTGCGCGATCGAGGGAGTGAATTCGAGGTGCAGCATAGCGCGTTCGGGCGTCGTGGGAAGCCGGTTAAGTGGCCACTCACGCGTCGCAAGTGTCAGCATCTGACTCGGCTTGCCGGGGTCTTCATGCTCAACGCGCAGTTCGAATTTTCCTTCGAAGCCAGCGGGCAAGGCACCATCAGTGGCGATATCGACTACAAGGCGGTGTTGCTTGTCGGGTTCGACCTCCAACTCTTGCCAGATGCCGCTCGACCGGTCCAGGGAGAGCCTGGTCTCGGACTCGGAGTGCTTGTCGATGCCGCCCCAACTGTTCCATGAGTGAGAGAGCTCAACCACTGAATGTGAAGAGCTAATCGAGAGGGTGTCGCCGAACTTTGCGACTCCGGGCTCGTTGCCGGTGTGCCCAAGCACTGCGTACCCGATCTGCACATCGCCCTGCAGCGAGTTCGGAAGGCGGAGGTCATGCGATTCCGGCCCGATACCCGGACCGTGGATTGTGACGGTTGCTTTTCCGTTCTGGCGGAGAAGACCGAGCTCAACCGGGAAGCCGACAGTTGCCAGCACTCGTTCGGTGGTTGAGCCCTTCGGCTCATCGCGGCGTGCAACGATGACCCGTCCATCGGGGAAGGCATGGATAAACAGATGAGGTGAAGAGGGGTCAGTACTGGCACGGAGCATCAGACCCGCCTTGGCGTACTGGTGCCACGCGTCGAAGCGAGCGAGTGTGGCAGAGAGTTCGTCATTACCCTTTGCCGGTCGCGAGACGTAAGTGAATGAGTCCCGAGTGCCCCAGATGTCGCGGCCTCCGCCTGCGATTACGAAGCCATCTTCGAGCGGCTGGTACAGCCCGACGTTCGATTCACCGACATTGTGGAGAACAAATCCTTCGGGCAGTTGGCCGGCTTCGATGAACCTTGCCGGTCGATTGATCTTCGGCATGGGCAGTACGGGCGAGTGATCTTCGACAAGAAGCTCACGGAGTTCTTCGTCTTCGATCATCGTGATCTGGTCGACAGAACGGAACGCTTCCAGGATTTCTTCGTAGCTCGAGGTAAACGGACTGACCTGCCAATCATCGGCGTTGGTGCGCATGTACCAGTTGTCGCCTTGGAAGCCGCCCTCGGCCTTCAGCAGGCAGTACGACCAGAGCGTTGTGCCCCAGCTCGATGATTCAAAAAGGTCGATCATGGCTTTGGTGCGACGCGCTCCGCCGACGCGTTCGAAGATGGGATTGAACTCACCCACCAGAAGCCAGGCGTTCTGCTCTTTGAGTTCGCGCACCTTGGCGGGGATAAGGGCTTGGTCGAAACGGGCCTGATGTGCAAGCGAGACAGGCTCCCCGCCGAAAATGCCTGGATAGAAATGCTCTGTGAAGCCAGCGTTTTCCCAGCCCCGGCTCTCTGGAGAACCATAGAACCCGATGCCGCTGAGCGTGCCCGCAGCAACGATCGGCGTGTTGGCGTCGACGCTTCTCACCGCTTCGACCAGCCGGTCCATCAACCCGGCGAGCGCGGGCTCGTGGTCGGTATTGAACGCGCCGTAAGGCTCATTCAATAGGTCATAAACCGCGATTGCATCGTGATCTCCGTAGCGTTCGGCTAGAGCGGTCCACAGCGAGATCGTCCGCTGCTGCGCTTCTTCGTCGGTCCAGAGCGTGTTGTGGCCCACTCGGCCGGTCGGTGCGTCAACACTCTGCCCACCGGGTGCGCCGTGCAGGTCGAGAACGACGTACAAGCCGTGTTTCGACGCAGCATCGACCGCGAAGTCGACATAAAGCATGCCTTCCGGATCGAGCGTGCCGTCGCGTTTGGATGACTCGATGACCGAGTAGTGGATCGGGAGGCGGACTGCGTTCATTCCGAAAGCCGCAATCCGTTCGAAATCAGCTTCGGTGATGAAGTTGTCCCGCCATTCCTTCAGCAGCTTGGTTGTCTTGTCTTCACCGAATCGATTTGTGAAGAGCTCGAGCAGATCGTGCTGCGAGGGAAGGTCAGGGTGTCCCCATCCGAACATCCACGGTTCAAGGAGAAGCCAGTTGCCGAGGTTGACACCACGGAGGATGACCGTTTCTCCTGTTTGATCGACGAGGTTGGTG
>JBCDAP010000043.1:0-8192 GCA_039185335.1 Planctomycetota bacterium
GCCTGGTCGCTGGCACGGAGTACGCGACTGCGATCTTTGACGAGTCGAGGGGTGGTGTGTTTCGGCTGATCGGGGATTGGAACCCGCTCCCGCCTGGGGTGACCGTCATTTCTCCTGGGCGTCAGTATGTTCAGGTCAGCAACGACGTCAGTGACGACGCCCCTCATTACGAGTACCAGTATCCCAACTCGTACGAGTCTCTGACGGATCCGGAAGCGGACATCGACGTGATGGGCGTCGGCTTCGCGATCGTGTTTGACCGGTTTGGTCGGATCGATCAGTCGTTGATTGATTCGGAAACCCCTCGGCTGGTCGAGATGACCCTCGTCAATCAGAACGGGAACCCTGATGGCCTGACTCATGTGTTTGTTGCCGACGATGTGGTCAGCGACTCGATCAATGAAGATGGAGCATCCGATGGATATCGACATCAACGGCAAGCAGTGAATGGCTTCGCACAACTGGAAGAAGAGGTTTCTCCTGATGATGCGCTGATTGAGGGGCTCAGCGGCATTCAGGCCACTCCGCTGGACGAACACCAATTTGCGCACGTGATCGATCATCAAGCGCCATTTGTTGTTCGGTATTTCAATGGCGGCAACAGAATATCCGAGACCCGAAGCCACGCCGACGAGCAGCCAGATGCCCAGCAACGTTTCTTTCTTGCCACTCGCGCGTTCGCCGTCACGGACTACGTTGCTGTGGTCTCCACCGGAGACCTTTCGCTTCTGTATGACCTTGCGGTGCGTGAAGCATCCTCTTCAGATGGCATTGCGTTCCATCGCGACCTCGCCCCGGTTTGGTTTGCGGATGCTTCGAATCAAGATGCACTCTTTCCGGATACCGGGACCATTGCGGACCAGCTTCCGTTCCGTGATGTGACCTCTGCGACAGGGAAGTTTCGGGAACTTGCATCGCGTTTCGAATGGCTCGCGTTCCATCGGGCCACGGGGCAGCTGATGCCTGTTACGGAGGCATACAACAGATGATCTCTTCTGTTCGAATCGAACAACTCACTCATCGCCGACGCCCGTTTCACAGGGCGGGCGTTGGCGGCTTTACGCTGATAGAGGTGTTGTTCGCGATGCTCATCATCGTCCTCGTTGTCCTGCCGATGATCTCGCTCATCAGTGTCGGGCTTGTCCAGCGCAACAACGGGCTCCGAGAGTACGAGGGCACCCAATTCGCGAACAATATCCGGACTGTGATCGAATCGACTCTTGCGGACAATCTCAAGCTCGCGCAAAGAGGCAACAGGATCCCCCTCTTTGAATTGTTTAATCCGGATGCGGGCTCAGTCAACGTACAAGATACCGGTGTGGATGCGGATCTCTTTCGGCGATACAGCTTCTTCAATTTTATCGACCATACGCACGAGTTTGGGATACTTGATTCTAGCGATAACATCCTCGCTATCCCTCTCAACGAATCGAACGACGACGGCTTCGAGTATCGCATCATGATGCGTGTTTCCAGATGGGAATGGACGAATGACAGCAACTCGGTTGTTCCGGGTGATTGGCTGCCCATCCGGCCAACCCAGGTTGAGTATGCCATCTTTGTCTTCGACCCTGACTTTGAGGGACCGACCCTTCTGGACGAAGATTGGCTGAGTGACACTTCGAATGGATTCGGTTTAGATCCGAATGAAGTACAGCGTTACTTGCCTTATCACGCCAATTACATTGACGACCAGAACTTCAGAATCAGAACAGTATCGGATGATGACCTGGGTTCTGCGCTCGCTTTCGAGATCGTTGGTGCTGACCCAAGCATCTCTGAGATGTACTACGTCGAGAGCGAAACGACCTTTGAGACCGAGTACGGTTCGCCGGGCTCATTCGCTCTTATCGAAGAATCTCAGTTCAACGACCAGACACTATCTGAAATCACGGAGCGGCTTGATTTGGTTCCTTCTAGCTTTTCGCAAGCTGAAGCGGATCGGTACTTGAATCGTGTTCTTGATCAGGAGGGTCCTGATCGAGCCTTTCACGTGGTTCAGTTTTCATCGAGCGGACGTATCGGTCCGATTCCGCTGAGCCGTTATGCGTCGGGAGGAACCGGAAGGACCGACACTGTGCGTGGTCAGCCGGACTTTGAACGCGGGGCGTACAACCTGTACCTCGTGCCCGGGTTTTGCCGAGCGATCGTGACCGGGAGTATCTCGCTGTGAAGACCGTTGTCTCTCCATCACAAGCCTCGAAGAGGCATGGCTTCACATTGGTTGAAGTGATCGTTGCGCTTGTCGCAGGGCTGACCATGCTCGTGATCACTTCGGTCCTCTTTACGCAGGTCCGGTCGCTCACGATCGCGTCTGACAACGCGACGGCCGCTACGGGTTTCGTGCAGGGGCTCGAGCGCCAACTCCGCGAGGATCTCTCTCGTCTTGCGACGGATCATTACATGGTCATCCGTCAATCCGATGTGACTGCCTCACTCGATGGCGCCAACATCACTGTGGCTGCAGACCAGATCATGTTCTTCGCGAAGGGCGAGGCCCGATCGGCTCGCGTCGGCGCCCCGTCCGCTGCTCCGTCTATCGAAGACCGTTTCCAGTTGAACGCAATCCAGAGCCAAGCCTCCGAGACGCCGCAGTTTGTTTACAACCCGTTGAGCGGATCCTTTGACGAGTTCAAGGTCGAGGGTTCCGAGTCTCGTGTGTGGTACGGGCACCTGATCACGCCCGACCTGCTTCGTTGGACCGAGGTCGATACCCGTCCGAACAACTGGCCGATCGGGCGTTGGACGCTCGGGCGTCACCAGTTGGTTTTGCTTGGAGCACCGCCCGCCGGTCTTCGCGAACAAGGTTCAACCAACGGCAACTTATCCAGCGCCGCCTTTGGCGAGCTGCGCGCGACGCATGCTTTCCCGCACATGGAACTCGAGAGCTTCGTGAATACGCACAGGGCTACCGGCTTTGGTGGTCTCTCGCTACCAGGCAACGATCGGTGGCAGAGCGATGGGATCATCCCTCCGATCTGGTCACCAAGGCCTCAGGATATTGCCTCGAATCACAATTCGGCCACCAGCTTTCGGCCGTCCATCGGTGGACGCCTATGGGGAAGCCTTGAGTCGCTTGTGCTTGAAGTGGGTGCTGATCTGGAAGACCAGCCGTTCCTGATGGCGGATGGTGGGAACGAAGAGGACGTTTTCTTCTATCCCCCGATTGACATGGCGTACACCTCGCTCGCGGAGATCCGCGCGTTCCTTCGCCCGGCGGATATCTTCAGCGGAAGCAGCAGCAACGGCGAGCTCATCAGCGAGGCGACCTTCCAGAGGCGGATGATGCGCGAGAGCTGCTACCGCGTGCACGGCATGGCGGGTTGGGACCTGTTGTCGCGCTCGGTTCAGCAGGACGCGGATTATGGCCCTGATTTCACAGTGCTGCCTTCCGAGATCGATCGCGACGGGGTGATCGGGCCTGCTGAGATCTCTTCGATCTTGTCCAACACGGTGATCCCGTTCTGCTCGAGCTTCCGCGTCGAGTTCGCCGCCGACCTTGATGGTGACGGTCAGCTCGACAAGTATGCGATCAACAAAGATGATGATGGAAACGGCGAGCCTGATCCTGATGCGGGAGAAGTGATCTGGTACGGCGATCTCCCAGGCCCGGCAGTGGACTTTGGCACGGGCTTAGTACTCACGGGAGCTGTTAGCGGAACAGGAGTGAATGGTGGCCCGGGTCTTCCTGAGCCGATCCTGCAGGAGATCGACTCGGGCGGATCAGTGGCTCTGAACTACCGCGATTATGTGTTCGGCTACCCGGAAGAGATGGGCACTTTGTGGCCTTGGATGCTTCGCGTCACGGTGACGCTCCGCGACGAGAGCGGCAGGCTCGTTCGTTCGCCTGCGGGCACCAACGAGGATCTGCTCGATCACTTCAATGGTGACGACCTCGAGGCGTATTCCGCACGATTCATTGTTGAACTCCCGCGTGCTCAGTGACAGCCCAACCGCTCCTGCAGTGCGCCGATTTGTACAGGGACCTCCACGTCAAGGACATGACCATGGTCGACTTCATGAATACCGATACAAAGCGAAGAGAGCGACCGAGTGAGCGGGGTGCCGCCCTTGTGATCGCGTTGGCGCTTGTTGTCTTCATCGCGGCGATCTCGTTGCCATTCTTGGCAAGGTCACAATCAGACCAATACGCTGCACAGGGTGCCGCGGAGAGCATCGAATCGGAAGCGGCGAAACAAGCAACGCTCGAGCTGATCTCGAGCGCGATCCGAGACGATTTTCTGGCGTACGTTGAGGCTCACCGTCAGGTTCGAGAGAAGCTCGAAGACGGTGAGGCAACCGTCGCTGACCTCCGCCGCCTGAACGATCTGTACCGCACGACGCCCGATGAGAACCGTCCGTGGCTGGCGGCGATGGAAGGGTTGTCATTGCCGTTGCTGTGCCGGCCTGTGACCGGTTTGTACGCGCCGGGTGCGGATGGTTTTTCGTCACAAACCGCCGCGTCGATCCAGTTGCCGAACAACCAGCTCATGTTCACCGGCGGGCGACCCGGTTGGCGAACGGGCAACGAAGCCGACTACAGCGTGAATCCATATCGTCGCGATGAACCCGAAACTTGGGCGAACCCCGGCGCTCCCACAACGTTCGAAGAGTGGGACATCGATCTGTGGTCTCAGATGACCAAGCTCGGCCCATACGTCACGCTCGAAGATCCCTTTGCGGATCAAACCCTCGAGTCGCTCTTCGACGGGATCGGTAACGATCGGGAAGAGCGCGATGCGTTTGAGCGACTCACGCACATCGATCTGGGCTCGGACATCGATGCAGCCCTGTTTTACGAGAAGTTCCAGTCGGGGCGTATGGTTGAGCTTCCGTTCCCGCGGGTATCGGTCCGCCCGAACAACAGCGATGTTAATGATGATGCTCTTTGTGGCGAGCAGTTGAGCTTGGAAGCTGTGCGTCGGTGGAACGCCGAGAAGGAGTACATGCGTGGCTCGTTTGTCGAGGGGCGACGCACAGCGGACCGGGCATTCGGAGCAAGAGATAATTACGCGGGCAACGGCTTGTCGGACAACGGGTTCGGGAATGCGATCGGCATCTTCGATTATGACCCGAACGCGCCGGCGTACACGCGTTCTTACGATCGCCGGTGGATGCGCCTGCCGATCGTCTCGAACGACGGCACGGTCTGGCTCGCGGCGATCAAGGTCCGCGACACCTCGGGCATGGTCAATGTCAATGTCGCGACGCAGGCTTCGGGGATAGATATTGCCACACCGACAAACGCTCCGTCTGGTGGAGGCCCGCTATCCGATGATCCGGCCTACGGCCTTACGCCGGTCGATCTCGATGTGTTCGGCCTCATGGGCTTAGACCGCTCGTTTTCTGCAGGAGGTACAGCTGATCAGCGCGTTCTCAACCCCATCATCGATCCTGACAACCCGTTTGATAGCCTGATTACACGGCGCAACATGTGGCGGTTCGGTGACTTCCTTGATGGAAGCAACGGGGATTCACTAGACAACACCACCGTGTCTGATGGCATCATCGACATCAGTGGTCGTAAACCAGAGTATGCGTCTCTTATCGCCTTCGCGCCTGCCTTGGCGAACCGGATCACCGTTCTGAACCAGGAAGGACAAGCACTGAGTTTCACCTATCGTGATACGGCGAAGGATCTCGTTCGCAACAATCTGTATCACAACTTCGGCATGAACCTTGCCGCTTCGTACTCGCCCACCAATTTCCTGCAATGGGACTCGCTCTCTTACTTCGGTGACTTGGAAAACAACAGAATTGTGAGCCCAGAAATCGCAGGGCAAACCGCGTTTTATTCCCAGACCGACGAAGCCCGCCTGCGCGGTCTGTCAGCCCGCGGCTCGCGGATCGACTTCGCGATCGACGGGCTCTCGATGCGCGAGCCGCTTGATCCGTCCGACCCGCTGTACCACATCTTCCTTCTCGACTGGCTCGATGGTAATCCGGCCACCAGTATCGCATCGGACAACTGGGTCATCGGTCGCGATCCCAGGCCGGCGTTCGGACCCTGGGGGCTTCAAGCCTCGAAGATCGTGCATCCACACGCCGGGCAAGGCTCAAATGCGCTTCCCGATGGTTATCTGTTTTCGGTGGTTGATAACCCGCTTCGTGAGCATCTCACGACTTACAACGCGATGCGTCTGATCCGTGTCTATCACGAGGATGGCTTCCTCGAAAGCAACGACAGAGAGGATGATTGGACCGCTTACCGCACGATGATGCCGGCGTGGCTCGATGCGCTCGACGCCCGTCTCTCGCTTCCCATGCCGCGCGAGGCGATCGATCCCGACAACAGCGGCAACCTGACCGATGACCTTCGGATTTCGACTTCGGACGAAGTAGATGCTCGCGTCTGGGCTCGTGACCTCGATGGGAATCCTGCGGATATCGGAGATCCTTCTGACAACAACTCCATCCTCTTCCGTTCGCTGGTCGGCGGGGAGTCGCTCCTCGATCCGACTGCGACCAATCGGAACATCATTCCCTACTACCGCATGGATCCGAACCGCCTGACGCCGCAGGAGTTGCATGACGTGGCGTTCACGCTGTTCACGCCGGGTTACTTCTTTGAGGTGAACTCGAATAATGTTGAAGCATTCGACCAAGGCAACGGCAATAACGCGACCGCGCAAGTCTCGAACCTCCAGTTGCTCAATTGGTACACCAACCACTTTTATGACCCCGCGGCGCACCCCGATCCCGACAGCAGTGTGCTGGACGCACCGAATCCTTTGTTGACAGCTGCGGCTCGTGCCTCCGAAGCCGCCGCTGCCTGGGCCGCCAATCTTGCGGCTTATCGCTCGCCCGGAGGGTACAACGTCGGCGTCATCAGCAACTCCGGAAGCACAACGGGGCTGATCAACCTTCCGGCCAACAATGCCGTTTCGAGCAATCCGAACAGCGGCCCGTCGGCCTCGGTTTTGGATCTCCGAACCATCGCCGAGAATGGTTACCGCGTTCCGATCGATGGTGGGGCTAGGCTCGACGCATCGGGCGTGACCGACCCCACGCCGTACGAGTACGTCGGTTTAGAAGCGCATCCCTTTATCACCGAAGCGATCTCGGTGAAGGCGGTTCGAATCGACTACAACGGCACCACGAATGAACATCAACGCCTTGATGTCACGCAAGATGTCAATACCCGCGAGTATTTGGCCATCGAGCTCGCAAATCCGAACTTTGACCCGATCAGCCTCACCGGCTTCGCGTTGCGTCTGGATGGCAGCAATCGGAACTTCATTTTCCCGCTTCGCGGTATCGTCATCCCTGGACGCCTGGGTGCGAATGGAAACGCGACGCCGGCGATCACCGTTTACTTCGAAGACGATCGAGATCACATCGGTGCCGAGCCGACGTTCCCGCGAAGGGACCCTTCATTGGCGTACGACCCGGGCGAGTTTGATGGGAACACACTCTCTGATTCGGACGCTTATACCGTCGAGCCGCCCTTCTCGAATCCACCAACGGGCAGCGGTGATGGCGACATCGTGGTGCGGGCCGTTCCAACTCCCGAAGGCTTCGAGGCCGGCTTGCCGGTGCCTGTGATCAGCAAGGGCAACGGTTTCTTTGGTGACATCGATGATTACGAGACACCGTTCGGCCTTCACCTGCAGCGGCAATACCGTTCGGGTTCCAGCATGGCAGCCGGACCGGATACCTACGCCATCTTTGTGTCGTCTTCGAACACTGGTTTGGGTGCCGGCCCGATTGAAGCATCGCACCGCTGGCGTATGCCGCTCGAGTTCGGCCAAACGATGGTTGAGATCCTGGATGCCGCCAACGAATCGATCGAGATCATCTACGTTGATGATCCTCGGATGGAGGGCGCGACAGCCAACGAGCCGTTCCCGAACAATTCCGTTGACCTTGACGATCCGCGCCGGAATCCGCTCGTGGTTGATCGCCTGGTCGAGCCCGATTGGGTTGCGGACTACTTCCTGGATGGAGAAGCAGACGCTGCAAGCTTTGCCGGCGGATCGAACGCGGATCTCCGTCTCCAAGACGCGATGAGGCACTACTTTGACGACCTGCTCGGCGCACGCATCATTGCGGAACTACAACACGTCGGACTCTCGGGCTGGGTCATGACGTCGACCTCTGTGCAGAGGGATGATCGCGAGAATCGATTCCATACCAACGATGACGCGGTCGGCGCCGCTCACAGCGGCGGGGTTCCGAACTACATCTACGAC
>JBCDAP010000044.1:0-8159 GCA_039185335.1 Planctomycetota bacterium
CACCGGATGTGGAGTTTGTCGACCGAGGGGATCTCACCGATGGTTTTGAAGGCGAGGTTGTACGCTTGTTCTGAGGTCTTTGCGACCATTCTGGTTTCGAAGGCCGTGCCGAGTTCCGCGCAGTCAGCGTGCTGGCGATTGGCGCGATGGATGAGGTCTGGAAGAAGGTTGGCGGGGATGATCGAGGCGAAGGCAGTAGGTGTGGTGACACCTGCACCGTTGGCGGTTCCTGGCGTGTTTGTTGGGTTTGGGTTGTTCACGAAGACAACGGTCAACGCAAGAACCACCGCGGCCGCGAGTGCGAGCGGAGCCGCGAAGCGATTCGACCAAAAGGAGGAAGAGGTGGTGTCTCCCATGGCAGTCCGGACTACACCAGCCTGTTCTTCGTCGATCTCTACTTCGCTCATCGCACTCATCACGCGATCACGGAGATCAGCGGGCATAGGCGCGGGTGTGGTCGACATCGCACGCGAGACCGCTTCGCGTAGTGCTTGCTCGTGGGCGATCCGCTCATCGACACGATCGACATCTTGGAGGTTCGAACGATCGACCGACTCGCCGTCTGCGAGCGCACGGATCAACTCGGCATCATTGCGAGGGTTGATCGGGTTGTTCATGTTCGATGCGGTCATTTTCCTAACATTTCCTTGGTCCGAAGGGTAAAAACTGTGGTTCGCTCCAAGGGACACAACCGATCGGGCATCCGGCCCAATCGCGAGCAACGCCTTTTTTCCAAGATTTCTACCCTATTCAGGTGAAAAACGGGAGGCAAGGGAAATCACTCAGAAGACCAACCAAGTTCTGCGGTCAGTTCTTCCAATGAACTCGACAAAGTTTTTCGCACGCGGTGCAACCTGCTCATAACCGTTCCGATCGGCACATCCATAATCTGGGCGATCTCGCGGTACTTCATCCCTTCGACCCCCCAGAGAAGCAGGATTTCTCGCTGATCGTCTGGGAGCTCATCGATGGCTTTCTTCAGGCGTTCATCCACATGCTCCCAGTCGAGGCTTTTGAGATCCCACGCTGGTGGCGGCTCGTCTGGCTGGCGGGCATCCTCATCCGCCTCAAAGAACTGCTCGACTGCCATCGGACCACGCTTTTCGCGTTTCACGCGAGAATAGAACGTGTTGTGGAGGATGGTGAACAGCCATGATCTCATGCCTCCGCCCTTTTCCTCGAAGCCTGCCGCGGAGCGAATGGCTTTGAGATAGGTTTCCTGGACTAGGTCGGAGGCTTCGTCTGGGTGCTTGGCGAGTTGCAGCGCCATCCGGTAGACCGCGTCCATGTGCTCGATGGCGAGTTGTTCGAACTGGGCTCGTTCCACGATTGCGGTCCTGATTGAGTGGGACTCAAGGACACACTGTAGCGATCATCCTGTGGGCAGTCGGGGGGATTACTGAAAGCGAGCCGAGCGGTTTTATTCTGAACGGTCATGGTTGGAGCCGTAGCGGCGTTGGGCGCGGCGTTTCGCGGCGAGTAGAGAGCTGGTGCCGCCTTCTTCAGCTTTCTCCTTCTGATCGGGTTTCTGATCCGAAGGAGGTGCCTGAGGCTTCGATGGCATCTTGGGTTTCGTTTCACCTGAAGGTTGAGCAACGGGGGAAGGCGACGGTGCTTTGATAGGTCTCTTGGGCTTCGATGTCGGCTTGGCTTTGCGTTTGTCTTTTCGTCCTTCTTTGCCTTTGCGGAGCTGTTCTACGGCTCCCGCGGCGGCCGCCTGGTGCTCTCGAACGGTCCGCGCGGCGTGCATGCGGAACTCCTCTGCAAGGTCCCGCGTGAGCCATCGATCCCAGGCAATGCGGCGGGTTGCCACATCGAGCAGCAGCATGACCAGTGTCCAGATCAGGAGTGTTTGCCAGATCGGCTCGATGCTGCGCTGTGGAAGAAGCCCCGTCCGGTTAAAGAGATCCGCTCCTTGCGCGTTGTCGAAGGCGAGGAGCTCGCCTCCTGCCGCGTCGGCGACTTGCTGGAGCAGCGGCGTATTGGATTCGAGTCTTCGCAGTTCCGGGCCGATGGCGCGTGAGGCGCCGCCTACGACCGGAGCGAGCGGCTCTGGCCCGAGCGAAGGCTGAAGGATCACGACGTAGCTGCCCTGTTCGCTCGAAGGGATGGAAGCGGAGTATGTGCCGGGCCCGTCTTGTTCAAGGCGGATGTTCGCGCGATCGCCGCTTGGCAAAATGACCGTTGCGGGGACCGATAGAAGATCGAGCGGTTGCCCGTCGTTGTCAGCGGCATCGAGGCGGACACGGAACTCGCCTTCCCGGACTTCTGTGATCAGTTCCATGTTCGTGTCGGCTGCGGGGCGAGAAGTCGAGCGCGCAATGGCGAGCCACATGGAGTCATACCCAGGCCAGTTGAGCCAGTTACGAGCCCAGACGGAAGCGTCCGAGGTGAAGGCGGCGACACGCCCGCGTCCATAGAACCAGTGCGCGAGAATCGGTTCACCTTCTGGACCGACGAGCGGTGTGGTGATCTTTGGGTCCGCGCGATGTTGGGTGAGCACATAGCCCTGGAGCGGCGGAGCGCCGAGCGTTTGGATATCGCCCAGAAGCGGCGATGGTGTTCCGGTCCACGCGGGAGTGAACTCTGTTTCCCGGATCATCGGCTTGCGCACGATGCGGATGTCTTTCAGGAAGATCGTTGGGAGTTGGTTTGGATCGATAACGTCGTAGAACTCGCCGCCGCCAATACTTGCGATCCGGCGCAGCGTTGCATCATCAGCACCATCGCCAACTGCGATGGTTGAGACCGTGATTCCGTTGTCGGACAGGCGGCTCGCGATCTGGAAGCCGTATCGTGGATCACCCGCGGATTGTCCGTCGGTCAGCACGATGATGTGCTTGACCTCGGCTTCGGCATTGGTCAGGTCTCGGCCCGCTCGTTCGAGCGCTGGGTACATGCTGGTGCCGCCGCCCATGCCGATCCGGCGCACCTTGTTGGCGTTGCCAAGCACGTCTGTGTTCGGGCCAAACTCAACGACTCGTTCCATCCCGTCATCGAAGGCGATAACGGTGAGGAGGTCGGATTCGTCCATGGTCTCGATCGCGAGTGCCGCGGCATCGTTGGCGATGCGCTGCTGGGATCGTGCTCCGCCTTGCACGGGCGCCGCCATCGATCCTGACTTGTCGATGACGATGGCGATCGCCGCTTGCGGGATGATCATCTCTTCGGGGAGATCGAGTTCGACGGGCAGGGCGTCTTCGAGCGCGGTGCCGTTCCATCCGCCCGCGCCGAACGAGTCTGGCCCGCCGACCATGACGAGGCCGCCGCCGAGCGTGCGGACGTATTCAACGAGCAGATCGTGCGTTTGGCGTGGGATTTCTTCAGCAGGAACGTTCTCGAGCACGATCAGCCCGTAGCCCTGGAGTGAAAGCAGATCGTTGGGGAGTTCGGTCGGCGCGATGACCTCGGTTTCGATGCCGGCACGGATGAGGGTTTCCGCGAGTGGGGTGACGCTGCCTTCGGTCACGCCGTCGACGATGAGTGTTGTGCCTTTGTCGGGAGTGACGGTGATCGCTTCGGCACGGTTGTTGGTTGCGATCCGGTCGCCTGAGGCGTCATCGGGTGTGAAGATCGGCTCGAAGCGGTGGGTGGAACGATCCGAGAGGTCAACGGGGATGTCGATGACGTTGAGGCCGGGTTGGAGGGTGCGCCGGATGCCTGTTGCGGGGTCGTTTGGGGCAAGATCGAGAGCGCGTCCTTCGTAAAGCACTTCGAGCGTGCCAGAGGTGACGTCGGTTGCGCGGATCGCAACTCGGAGCGGGATCGTCGCTTCTTGCGGTGCGTGCGGCGGGACGTCGACCGCTTCGATCATCACCTCGCCTTGTACGCGGTACGACGCGGTGAGGATGTCGACCTTGATTCCGTTCGAGGCGAGCTCCTGGGCGGCTTCGAGCATGTCGCCCGAGGTCTCGTTCCCGTCGGTCGCGAGCACGATCCGCCGCCTGCCGCCCGGCGGGAACATCGCGCCGGCGTAACGGAGCGCTGCGGCGATATCGGAGCCTGTCGACACTTTGAAGTCGAGCGCGAGGTTGTCAAGCTCGGCTCGTGTGGGCGTGGCCACCGCGAGCTGACCGCCGTCGAACACCACAACACCGACGTAGTCTTCTGCGCCGCGATCCGCAGTGGCGCTGGCGAGCCATTGTTGGACCGCTTGCTTCCATGTCAACTGAACGTCTTCCGGTGATCCATCGATTTGGAGCTTGGCGTAGGCGCTCGCGAAGCGTTCGACCGATTCCGAAACATCAACGACCGCGATCACGGTCATCCGGTCCGAGGTGCGGACGGCCGAAGCGCCGGCGAGCATCATCGCGAGGAGCGACATGAGCACGGCACGCGTGAGCACCGCCGACCAGGCTCGCCATTTGGTCATGGCGCCGAAGGATCGGAGGCCGATCACGCCGAGGGGCACCGCCAGCAACGCGGCCGCCAACCACCAGGGCTCCGCAAAGCTCAGCGGGATCACTCGGATTCGGTCCCTTCAGGAGCGGGCTCGCTCTTGTCTTCGGACGGCGCAGAATCATCGGAAGACTCGGCGTCGGTCGTGTTCTCCGCTTCGCTTTGCTCTGAAGCACGCCTCACTGCAGAGTCGAAGTATCGCTCGACATTACGGTAGCGAGCGGGGACTTGTCCCTGCTCGATCGCCTTGCGAGCGCCCTCTTGCCCCGCGTGCAGCTCTTCTTCGACGGCGCGGTGATCGGTGATGACTTCGCCCGAATCGGGAGCCACATTCATCTCGATCTTTTGTCCCTTTGCGTCTTCAGAAATGCCGCGACGTACATCAAAGGTATCGGCCGAGTCGTATTGCTTCGAACCAGAGGCGCGGTGCTCGGCGGCATCCGTATCGTAATCCTGCATGGAATCGCTGCCGGGCGCTTGCCCCTTTTTGCCTTTGTTCCCGCGGAGTGATTGAGATTTTTGACGGGCGCTCTGCGCTTGCTGGCTCAAGGATTGGGTCTGGCGGAGGGTGTCGACGGCGTCGCTGTGCCCGCCTTTGCCCTGGCCGGCCTTTGTACCGCCGGTCGAGTTGCCGGCGCCGCTGTTGTTCGCGGCCGTGCTGCCCTGGCCTTGCCCGTCCTTGCCTTCACCCTGTTTCCCTTGTTGTCCGCTGCCCGAGTTCTTGCACTGGCCATCGCTGCTCTGCGAGCCCTGTTGCGATTGCTGCTTGTTGCCCTTGTCCTGGTCTTGTTGATTCTGCTTGTTGTGCTGCTGCTCGTGGCTGTGTCCCTGCTCGGACTGCGGCGGGTTCGATCCGCTTTGGGGCTTCTGCGAATCCTGGTTGCCCTGTCGATTGGATTCGTTCGATTGTTGGTTGTTCTGGCTCTGCTGGTTCGCGTTCTGATTTTGGTTTTGATTTTGACTCTGGTTCTGATTCGACTTGCTTTGGTTCTGGTTGTTCTTGTTCTGGTTGTTCTCGGGGTTCTTGGTCTGCTCGGCGGCGTTCTTGAGTTGCTCGGAGAGACGCTCTGCTTGCTTATTGCCCTTCTGCTGGGCTGCGTTCTGGTTGTTCTGGTTCGCGAGCTGCTTGGCCAGACGCTGGGCGGTCTGCTTGTCGAGCCCCTTCTGCGTGAGTTCGTTCTCGATCGCCTGGGCGTTGTTCATCTTGCTCAGGCGGTCCGCGTCTTGCTTTGACAACCCGCGGTCGGTGAGAGACTTCGCGGCTTGCTCTTGCTGGCGTTTCAGTGCTTGGGCCTGGCGTTGAGCGGCCTTGTTGATCTGCTCGCTGAGGTCGTTGAGTTCCTTTGCCGCCTTGTCTCGCTCGTCCTGATCGAGATCGCGGAGTTTCTGCTCCATTTCGGCAAGGGCTTCGCTGGCCGCTTCCAGGTCGTTGTTCTTCAACGCCTCCGTTAATTGAGAAGCTTCTGAGTCTTGTGACGGGGTTTGCGCTGCCCCCTCGCCAACCGCGGACTCGAACGCCTGTTGCTGCAGTTCTGCCTCTTGAGCGCGCTGCTCGAGCGTGTCGGCGAGGTCCTCGGTGGCTTGTTCGACCTTGGCGATAGCGACATCAGAGGGCAACTCGCCCCGCCGCATGTCTTGTTCGATCCGCTGGATCAGATCGATCGTTTCTTCCACATCGGGATCTTTCAGCTCGGCCGATTCTTCTTGAATCGAATCCGCTTTCTCCAACGCCTCGTCCAAGACGCTCTTCGCTTCTTCCTCCGCAATGGCGAGGCGTATTTCGGCTTCGCTCGGCCCATTGAACCAGTTCAGCGGAGGCAAAAAGATCGCCATCGCTATCGCAGCGCCCGCGAGCACAGGCCAGGTTCCCCACGAGCGGCCAAGGCGGACCGGGATCGCGCCCTTCACGTCAACACGCTTCGCGGCTTGTTCCGCGTCGCGGATCGCCAACTGCGAGAAGGCGTCATCCGGGCGCTGCTCTGCGAGGTCCAAAGCGCTCGCCATTTTGTCTTTGAGCTGGGCGACCTCGTCCACCTCGGCCGCGGACGAGAGAAGTGTCTTGCGTCCGCGCAGGCTGACCGCGAAGCCGGCGATTAGCGCCAACCCGCCGGCACCGCTCGGGATCGACCACCAGGGCAAGCCGAGCCCCATCACCTTGTCCGCGAACACGCTCGCGATCGCGGCGGAGAATCCAACCGTCAGGGCCGGCCCCAATGCTTCGACGGCTGCACGGAGTGCGATCCGCCGGGAGGCCCGTTGTGCCAGACGCTCGATTTCTCGGGTGTGCGGGGTCATCGTGGTAGGCTCTTTTTCTCGCATACCTAATACTACGGTCGATTCTCCCTCCCGTTTCCCTCCAACTTGGTGATCTGCGCATGAAGCTCAACGAATTGGTCGCTCACAACGCCAAATTTGCCATTGATTATGTCCACATGCTCTGCGATTCGATCCCGGATGAGCTCTTTGGACGAACAATCGAAGGTGTGAAGGCGAATCACCCGGCATGGGTCATATCACATCTGAACTGTTATCCAGACAAAGTGATGTTCCCCATGTTGGGGGCCCAGGACCGCGCGGTGGACTGTTCCAGGTGGGTCGAGGTGGGCAATGCGGGGACTGAGTGCCTCGATGATCCCGAAGGAGCCATTTACGCGCCCAAGGGAGAACTGCTCGCGGCGTTTGATGATCGTTACAAGGCGGTGGCTTCGTACTTTCCTTCGGTCGACATCGAGGCCTTGATGCAGCCGATCGAAGACGAGGCTCGCGCGAAGCGTGTTCCGACCATCGGTGCGTTCATGCAGTTCCTGGTCGGACAGCACGTGATGATGCACATGGGTCAGGTGAGCACCTGGCGCCGTGTGAAGGGTTTGGGATCAGCGATGTAGTGGTTTAGGCGGCGGTGGGGCGATCGAAGCCGTTTTCATAGTCGTGCAGGCGTGGTCGGTGGGAGTGCGCGAGCACACGATCGAGCGAATCGTGGAGTTCGTCGAGTTGTTGCTGCATGGAGTGCAGTGCGTCTTCGACTTCGCGGACGATCTCGTCTTCCTTGACGACCTGATCTGCGGGTCCGAAGACGCCGCCTTCGGGGAAATTCAGGCTGTCACGATCGGAAACAAGCTTGACCGTCTGAAGACGCTGACCGCCCGTGTTAATACGCAATTCGTTCATCGTCCACCTCGCATCCTTGCGATCCACCACCCGGCGTCCACCTTGACGCCGTTGAGATCAAAGCATCGGAAACGCAGCAAACCAGATGATGCGAGACCTGGGAAATCACCAAGAATTCGGTCCAGTTGCGCGAACCATCGGCATTCTTTGCCTGTGGATAACGGAAATTTCCGGACGCAGGAGATGTGGTCTATTCCTCGGTTGGCTTTGCCTTGGTGCCGATCTTGGACTCGGTCCTATCAAGGATGCGTCTGATATTGCTGCGGTGGCGGAGCAGCACGAGCGTGCCGAGCAGCCCGGTCAAAGCCAGGAACGGCAGGGCCCGCGCAAACCCTCCATCCCCACCAGAGGCCAAAGTTCCGATCGCAACCGCGATCGGGAGGGTGATCGCCGCGAGACATGACGCGAGGCTCACCATCCGCCAGATTTTTACTGTGATGATCCAGACGATCAACGCGGCGACCGCCGGAATGGTGACCTGCGGGAAGAGCGCCAGCATCGAGCCGAATCCGGTGGCGACCCCTTTGCCGCCCTTGAAGCGGAGGTAGATCGGGAAGACGTGGCCCAGCACGGTGGCGGCCGCAACGCCGAGC